>CAKZNR010000040.1 GCA_937129725.1 uncultured Cellvibrionales bacterium
ATCAATTGGATGTCGACCAGGGGATGGAATACCTGTCGCTATCGGAGGAAAACTCGATGTCTGTTGGTGCCGGGCTGCAACCGAATATTGTCATCCGCAGCTACAGTACGCATTTTTCAGGCCTCAACCTGGGCCCGGTTCAGGCCAATCTGGCAAGGGGCGATGCCGGGCATCAGGTCAGCTTCCAAACTGCATTCGGCGGTGGCCGGGTTGATCTGCACAATCCGGGAGCCGGATTTCCGGTTAATTTCGAGTGGCTCGATCTCAAAACACTGCCACAACCCAGTGCTGGCGATCAGGCCGGCAGTGGCATGGAGCTCTACGATCCTTCGCAGCTGATCGGGCTACAGCTATCGGTGGCTGAAATGTACTTTGGCGACCGACCTCTGGGCCAATGGTCTTTCCAGTTGGAGCCCTTGCCACAGGGCGCGCAGTTGAATCGTATTCAGGCCAGCTTTGTCGGCGGCAGCATTGATGCGCAAGAGGATAACCACCTGACCTGGGTTCTCGATGAGGCAGGCGGCCACAGCTCACAGCTGCAGTTGCGCACCGAGATAGCCAATGTGGCCGATTTGTTCGAGATGTTTGACCAGCCCAGAGCCATGACCAGCCAGGGTGGCGAGTTGCAGTTGGATATGAATTGGTCCGGCGCCCCCTGGCAGGCCGAGCTTGAGCAAACGAATGGGTTGGCACAGCTGAATTTGCGGCAGGGCAATTTCAATGCAGAAATGCAGGGTGTGAACAGCGGCATGATGAAGCTGGTGGGGCTGGTTAATATCCAGAATTGGGGCAGAAGGCTACAGTTTGATTTCTCCGACCTGACCGGCGATGGTACAGCCTACGACTCCTTGTCGGCGGACGTGCAGCTTGCTGGTGGTTCTGTGGTTACCAACAAACCGGTCGATATTAATCTGGCAACGGGACGACTTCGGTTGGATGGGGAATTTGATCTGATTGCCAACCAGGTGGAGGGGCATTTGGTTGCCAACTTGCCGGTTCGCGACAACCTCACCTGGATTACCGGCGTGGTTGCCGGGTTGCCCGCTGCAGCCGGTGTTTGGCTGTTCGGTGAACTATTCAAGGATGAGCTGGAGTCTTTTGCCCGTGTCACCTACCGGGTAAGTGGCAGCCTCGAGGCCCCGCAAATTGAAGCCCAGGCCGCGGAAGATATTTAGCTGTCGATTGCATCGCGCAACAGGCGAAACAGCTCTCTGCGCAATCGAGTTTGTCGCTGTTGCGGTCCACCCCTGGCAATATCTCTGAGCAGTTGACGGGTTCGCTGAATCTCCAGCCGGGGCAGTTCGTCAACACACTCCTGAAGCCTGTCGTTGTTCTCGAGAAGGTTGTCGCGCCAGTATTCGGCGCGATGCTGCACCTGGTTGCGCGCTTGTGCCTGCAGTGCCAGCTGGTGCATTGCCTGCTCGATGCTGGCCTGCGCCTGCGGATCCTTTGCCAGCAGCTTGCTCAAATGGCGAACCTGGCGGTTGCGTGCACTGCTGGGTTTCATTCGCGACAGCAGTTCAACTCCATCGCGCAGCGATTCGCTGCAGTCGATTTGCGGTAGTAGTGAGACCTGTTCGGCCAGCTGCTTGATTGCATCCTGCAGGGCCTGGTGTTCGCGCTTCAGTTGCGAGCGCGAAGGGCCATCGTAAAGGCTATCTAGCTCTTCGTCAGCCATATACCAGCGTGGCCAGGCCGAGGAAGGACATAAAACCCACAATGTCTGTTACGGTGGTGAGCGCCACACCGCCGGCGAGGGCGGGGTCAATGCGCATGCTTTTGAGTGCCACCGGCAGCAATACCCCGGCAAGGCCCGCGGCCACCATGTTGATGACCATGGCACTGGCAATCACCAGAGCAAGGGTCATGTCGTTAAACCAACTGCCGGCGACCAGGCCGACCGCCAGAGCCCAGAACAGGCCGTTAATCACACCCATGACCAGTTCGCGGTTTAGCAGCCACTTCATGTTTTTTCGTTGCACGTGGCCCAGCGCCATACCCCGGATAACCACGGTGAGAGTTTGTGTGCCAGCTACACCGCCCATGCTGGCAACAATGGGCATCAGCACCGCCAGGGCGATAACCTTGTCAAGGGTTTCCTGGAACTGGCCGATCACTACCGACGCCGCCAGGGCGGTAATGAGGTTAACGCCCAGCCAGAGCATGCGCCGGGGCGTGGCCCTGCGCAGCGACTGGAAGGTGTCGTCGTCTTCCGATACGCCGGCCAGGCCCAGCAGGCTGTGCTCGGCCTCTTCGCGGATAACATCCACCACGTCATCGATGGTAATACGACCCAGCAGGTGACGGTTTTCGTCGACGACCGGGGCCGTAATCCAGTCGTTGCGCTCGAACAGGTTGGCCACCTCGGTGTCTGGCATGTGCGCGGGCAGCACGACCACGTCGGGGTTCATCAGCTTGTATACCGGATCTGAAGGGTTGGCAGTCAGCAGATTGTTGATGGGAAGCGAACCAATCAACAGGTCGTCTCGGTTGACCACATAGAGGTCATCCGTCATGGAGGGAATGCTCTCGTGTCGCCTCAGGTAGCGCAGCACCACATCGACGCTAATATCAGGTCGCACCGTCAGGGTATCAGTGTTCATCAATCCGCCGGCGGTTTCCTCGTCGTAGGTGAGGACGGTTTCCACACGGTGGCGATCCTGCAAGCTCATCAGCTCGAGGATTTCCTGGGTGACGCGATCCGGCAGCTGCTGCAGGATGTCGGCGATATCGTCCACGTCCCACGATTCGGTGAGCGCGGCTACTTCCGAGCTGTCCATCCGCGTCAGAATGTCGTTGCGAACATCCTCGCTGAGGCGCTGTAGTACATCGCTTTCCAGGTCGGAATCCAGCACTTCCCAAAGCAGGTCGCGCTCGCGCGGTGGAGTAGATTCGAGAACCTGGGCAATTTCAGCAGACGACAAACCGTTGAGCAGCCGTCGCACCTGGTTTAGCGCGCCGCTATCCAGTGCGGTGGTCAAGCCTTCCAGGTGAGTCTGCTTGGTCAAGTTCTACTCCGAGCTGGGCCATGAGCCGGTGAAAAAAAGCAGGCACAGTTTACTGGCAGCGAGCCAGGGTTGATAGTCCGGGGAGCGGCTATTGGCTGTGTTAGTCTTGCCGCCTGCATAGAGGAGCACCCATGAGCAAAAGCACCTGGCCCTGGCCGGATTACAGTGGTTTATTCAGCCCTTCAGCGGGCGTGGAATCGCTGTATTACGACACCAGCCTGCTGAGCCTGGAGGACCGTCGGCAGTTAGCCCGCGAAAAAACGCTACAGGGCGAATATGTTTGGCTGGCGCCAGGCAGGCGGTTAAAGGTGTTCGAGTCGCTTCAGGACTGTGCCGAGCGCGTTCGTGGAAACCAGATACTGGTATCTGTTGCGGGTGTGGGTAGTTCGCTGACCGGTGCGGCGGCATTTGCCAAATCCTTGATGCAGGCGGCAGACATGCCAGTGGTGGCTGTGGTGAGCCACTATGGGGTGGTTAACCTGCAAGCCGAAGTTACCCGCAGCATGCTGGATTCGCAGGGGGTTGATGAGCCGGCGCCGGAGACGCTTCCTGCCGATCTGAAGGCCTTGCAGTTACTGCTGATGCACCCGGAGGTGCGTGCCAGTTACCTGGTGGGGCACAGCCGTGGAGCCCGCCTGATTGCCGACCTGACCGAAATACTGGATACCAAAGAACGGCAGCGCCTGCCGGAAATTGTGACCTTCGGTTGTGTGGTGGGTTTGCCCGACGATACGCCGGCGCGTCAATACCTGGGCAGCCTCGACTGGGTAGGCCGGGTTTCATCCGAAACGGATGTGCAGCATATTGAACTGCCCGGTTGTGGGCATCATATGAATCCGATGATTCCCGGTCGAATGGACCCCGCGCTCATTCTGGGCTGAACGGGGCGCGCGCAGGGCAAAAAAACCCGCCGTGAGGCGGGTGGCAGGATGGCTTCCCGATGGCCCCGGGGAGGTAGAAGGGGCTGCTCGGGAAAGCTTATTCAGTCTGCTTTTGCGGGGCTTGCTGCGGCGGGCTTGGCAGCGGCTTTTTTGGCCGGTGCCTTTTTCGCGGCAGGTTTGGCAGCGGGTTTGCTGGCTGCCTTTTTCGCCGGTGCCTTTTTGGCTGCAGGTTTGGCAGCGGGTTTCGCAGCTGGCTTGGCCTGGCTGGCCGGCTTTTTGGGCGCGGCTTTTTTGGCGGCTGGTTTCTTTGCCGGGGCCTTGGAGGCAACCGGTGACACGGCAGCGGAGGCCGCTGCTTTCTCAGCCACTTCCTTCACGGCTTCGTCAGCGGCGCGCATGTTTTTCTCGAACCAGCTTTTCAGTTCTTCGCCGGCTTCCTGTGCCAGTTTGGCATTGGATTCCGACGCTGCGGTCAGCTTGGCGGTGTATTCCTCGAAAAGTGCTGTCTGAGCAGCCATGAAGCTTTTCGGGTCTTTCATTTTGCTGGAAGCAGCAACCTGCTTTTCGCCACTTTCAACCATCAGGTTGGCCAGGCTCAGCTGGTTTTCCAGGATTTTGCTCATCAGCTTGCCATTGATTTCTACAAGCTCTTTGGTGGCCTCGACGGCACCCTTGCCGTAATCACTTACGGACTCAACATATTCTTTACGCATCTCGATTCTCCGGCTCTTCAAGCGTCGTGGTGTTGGTCAGTTTGGCCGCACGAAAGGGGTCTGAATGGCAATTGGACCGAATTTTGTGCGGTGCACTATTAACATCCTAAGACCCGACAAAGGCTGTGTCAATGAAAAATTGTGTGATGCACAAAAAGCGCGGGTTAGTCGTTGCGATATTCCACAAACCAGTCGGCAAACTGCTTCAAACCTTCTGCCAGAGGAGTATCCGGCCGGTATCCCACGGTAGCACTGAGGTCGTCAATGTCGGCCCAGGTGGCTTCCACATCGCCCGGCTGCATGGGCAAATATTCCTTGATAGCCTTTTTGCCCAGAGTGTCTTCCAGAGTGCTGATAAAGGTTTCCAGCTGCACCGGTTGGTTGTTGCCAATGTTGTACACCCGGTAGGGTGCCCGGCTGCGGGATGGATCCTGCATATCGTTAGAGGGGTCGGGCTGCGGGATATGGTTAAGGCAGCGAACCACTCCCTCGACAATGTCGTCGATATAGGTGAAGTCCCTCTTCAGCTTGCCCTGGTTAAATACCCTGATAGGTTCGCCCTTGAGGATGCTTTCGGCAAACAGCCAGTAGGCCATGTCGGGCCTGCCCCAGGGCCCGTACACGGTAAAAAACCGCAGGCCGCTGGTGGGAATCTGGTAGAGGTGGGAGTAGGCGTGGGCCATCAACTCGTTTGACTTCTTGGTTGCGGCATACAGGGAAACCGGGTGATCCACGTTATCGCTGGTGGCAAAAGGCATCTTGCTGTTCATGCCATACACGCTGGAGGAACTGGCATATACCAGGTGCTTTATTTGGCTGTGGCGGCAGCCCTCAAGAATATTCAGGGTGCCGGTAATATTGGAGTCGGCGTAGGCGTGCGGGTTTTCGAGGCTGTAGCGAACTCCGGCCTGAGCGCCCAGGTGAATAACCTGCTCGAAATCCTGCTGTGAAAACAGGTCGGCAATGCCGTCGCGATCGGCCAGGTCGAGCTTGATAAAGTCAAAATCGCCCTTGCACTTCTCCAGTTCGGCCAGACGGTCGCGTTTCAGCTGGCTGGGGTAGTAATCGTTCAGGTTGTCGATGCCCACCACCTGGTGGCCATCGGCCATCAGCCGCTGTGCGGTAAAGAAGCCGATAAAACCGGCGGCGCCGGTGAGCAGAATTCGCATATCGAGTCCCGGTTACTTGACCTGGTGGCGGCGGATGGTTTCGCCTCGACCAATACCGTAATAGGTGAAGCCCAATTGTTCCAGTACGTCCGGGTCGTACATGTTGCGGCCGTCAAACACCAGTGGGCTGGACAGTTCCTGTTTCAGCAGGTCGTAGTCGAGCGCGCGAAATTGCTTCCATTCGGTGCAAACTACCAGGGCATCGGCGCCCTGCAGGGCATCTTCGCGCGTGGCTACCAGTTGCAGATCACCTCGCTCGCCGTATATACGGCGGGTTTCTTCCATTGCCTCGGGGTCGAAAGCACGAACCTTGGCGCCGGCCGCCCACAACCGTTCCATCAGAACCCGGCTGGATGCCTCGCGCATGTCATCGGTGTTGGGCTTAAAGGAAAGGCCCCACAGAGCAATGGTTTTGCCGGCCAGGTTGCCCTCAAAATGCTCGCCGAGCAGGCGAAACAGTACTTCTTTTTGCTCGTAGTTCACCGATTCAACCGATTTCAGCAGGCTGGTCTCATAGCCGATTTTGTCGGCGGTGCGAATCAGCGCTTGCACGTCTTTGGGGAAGCAGGAGCCGCCGTAGCCGCAGCCGGGGTAGATAAATGAGTAGCCAATGCGACTATCCGAGCCAATGCCGTGGCGAACATGCTCGATATCCGCGCCCAGTCTTTCTGCCAGGTTGGCCATTTCATTCATAAAGCTGATTTTGGCAGCCAACATACAGTTGGCGGCGTATTTGGTCAGCTCGGCCGATCGTACGTCCATCACAATCAATCGATCGTTGGTGCGGTTGAAGGGTGCGTAAAGGGCGCGCAGCGTTTCTTCCGCCTTTTCATCCGTTGTACCAACGATGATGCGGTCGGGTTTTTGGCAATCGCTAACGGCCGCGCCTTCTTTGAGGAACTCGGGGTTGGAAACAACCGCCACGCGGTAGTTGACCCCGCGCTCGGCAAACACTTCATTCACACGTTGTTGCACCAGATCGGCAGTTCCCACCGGCACGGTCGACTTGTTGACAATAATGGCATCGCCCTGAAGGTGCTGGGCAATACTGGTGGCCACGGCGAGCACGTACTTGAGGTCGGCAGAGCCATCCTCGTCGGGCGGTGTGCCCACGGCAATAAAAAACAGGCTGGAGTGGGCAACGCCTTCGGCTGCTTCGGTGCTGAAGTGCAGGTGGTTTTCGGCAATGGCATCCTTGACCAGGACTTCCAGCCCGGGCTCATAGATGGGGATCTCGCCGTTGCGCAGGCGCTCTACCTTGGCCGCATCGACGTCAACGCACATCACGCTGTTACCCACATCGGCGAGCACCGCGCCCTGCACCAGGCCAACGTAACCCGTCCCAAAAACTGTAACCTTCACCAAATTCTCCTTGTTGTCGGCGGCCGCCCGGTGCATCCGGGTTGCCGAAATGGGGCGCCATTATGCCAGAAAGCCCCGTTCGCGGGCCGCTGTAAAAAAATCTTGCCAAGCAGTATCTGTCATTATTTTTTCATCTTTTTGACAAGAATGGTCTGCACGGGCGATGTGCTTCTTTCTTCTCGTCATGATCTGTCGCTGCTGACTGCACATTCTCGCGTTAGAATGTGCTTTCGTTGCACGCACAGTCGCCCCGGGGACAAACAGGAAATCGAAATGAGTGAAGTGGCTGAAACATCGCAAAACCTGCCCGCCGACCAACAGGTGGAGCCCGAAGCTTCGGCGCCATTTCACCTGCCGTTCGAATTCGCACGCAACAGCCAGTTGCTTTTTGACGAAGCCAGTCAAACCCTTAGCTTTACCCGCAGCACGCCCGAGCGGGCGCTGGTGGAGGTGCGGCGCCAGTTGCGCAGCGAGCCGTCTCTGCAGCTGATCGAAGAGAGCGACTTCGAAGAGGCCTTGCGCAGCCAGTATGCCAACCGAAGAGACAGCTCGGCATCGGTGATGGAGTCGATCGAGGATTCATTCGATCTGGAGTCTGCGGCCCAGGCTTTGGAAGAAACCGTGGATCTGCTGGATGCGGACGACGACGCGCCGATCATCCGGTTGTTGAATGCGGTGCTGGCCGAATCCCTCAAGGAGCGTGCATCGGATATTCACATTGAGCCCTACGAAAAAGAGGCGCGTATCCGCTTTCGCCTCGATGGCGTGTTGCGCACCGTGCTGACTCCTTCCAACCAGATTGCCCCGCTGCTGATCAGCAGGGTGAAGGTGATGTCGAGGCTGGATATAGCCGAGAAACGCCTGCCCCAGGATGGCCGTATGACGGTGAGGTTGGGCGGGCGCTCGATTGATATGCGGGTGTCGACCATGCCCTCTACTTACGGCGAGCGCGTGGTGCTGCGCTTGCTCGACAAGCAGGCCGGGCAGCTGCAGGTGGACGACCTGGGCATGAGTGAGCCTCTGAGGCGGCAACTGGTTGAATTAATCGGCCGGCCACACGGCATTATTCTGGTAACCGGCCCGACCGGCTCGGGTAAAACCACCACCCTCTACGCTGCGCTGCAGCAGATGGATCGCCAGCAACGAAATATCATGACGGTGGAAGACCCGGTGGAATACGACCTACCGGGTATCAGCCAAACCCAGATAAACCTGCGCGCCGGCATGACCTTTGCCCGGGGGCTGCGCGCTATTCTGCGACAGGATCCGGACGTGATTCTGATCGGCGAGATTCGCGACGGTGAAACCGCCGAAATTGCCACCCAGGCCAGCCTTACCGGCCACCTGGTTTTGTCTACACTGCATACCAACACGGCGTCTGGGGCGGTTACCCGAATGCAGGACCTGGATATCGACGGCTTCTTACTGGCATCTACCCTGCGCGGTGTTCTGGCTCAGCGTTTGGTGCGACAGCTCTGCTCGCAATGCAAAACGCCAGTGGAGGCGGATTCACTCACCTGCGACCGGCTGCAGGAGGATCGCGGTTTTACCATCTACGCGCCGCTGGGTTGCAACCACTGCAACCACACCGGGTTTGAGGGTCGCCTTGGTATTTTCGAAATGGTCACTATCGATGAGCCGTTGCAGCGGTTGATA
>CAKZNR010000041.1 GCA_937129725.1 uncultured Cellvibrionales bacterium
GATGCTGCCACCGGTTCGGTAAGCCCGCGTCTGCGACATCTGGAAGGTTTCCATCACGACGCCCTGCCCGGCAAAGGCAGCGTCACCGTGCATGATGATGGGCACTACCTGCTCGCCTGTCTTGTCACCTCGGCGATCTTGCCGTGCTCGCACAGAACCCTCTACCACCGGAGACACAATTTCCAGGTGCGACGGGTTAAAGGCCATTGCCAGATGAATCTCGCCACCGGGCGAGATGACATTGGACGAGAAGCCCAGGTGGTATTTCACATCACCGGCGGTATTGATTACCTTTTTGCCTTCAAACTCGTCAAAAAGCTCGCTGGGCTTTTTACCCAGAGTATTGACCAGTACGTTCAAACGGCCGCGGTGCGGCATGCCCATAACGATCTCTTTGGCGCCGTGAGAACCCGACTCCTGCACCAGCGTATGCAGTAGTGGAATCAGGGTTTCACCGCCCTCCAGGCCAAAGCGCTTTACACCCGGATATTTGCTGTCGAGATGCTTTTCCAGCCCCTCGGCGGCGGTCAGCCGTTCAAGCAGTTCTTTTTTCTG
Organism: uncultured Cellvibrionales bacterium; assembly: GCA_937129725.1. Taxonomy (GTDB): domain Bacteria; phylum Pseudomonadota; class Gammaproteobacteria; order Pseudomonadales; family GM7GCV1; genus JABJGI01. The sequence continues at coordinate 556 of CAKZNR010000041.1, forward strand.
CTCGATACTGAAATCCGGGTGGCTGCGAACCTGTTCAACCTGCTCCTGCAGCCAGCGCTTCTCGTCCAGATCGGTAATGTGCATGGTTTCAACGGCAACCGTGCCACAGTAGGTTGCCTCCAGCGCTTCCACAATTTCACGCAGGGTGGCAGTGTGATTTTCGAAACCAAAGAACGTGTGCCCGGTACGGAATACGGTATCCAGGTCGGCCGGCGAGAGGTCGTAGTGACTCAGGGAAAGCACTCGGGAATGCTTGCGTTGCTCAAAGCCAAGCGGGTCGATATCGGCCTTGGTGTGGCCCCGGTGCCGGTATCCGGCAATTAGCTCCAACACGGATACCTGCTTGCGCTCGTGTTCCAGCGAAAGCGGGTCGATCGCACCCATCACCGCATCGGTTGAGGGTTTTCGACGGCCCAGATCTTCGAAATAGGTAATAACACTTTGGTGGGAAACGTCACCGCCATTGGCTTTTCCGGGCAGCGAATCAAAATAGTCGCGCCAGACGTCCGGTACAGAGGCCTCGTCTTCAAGATAGTGCTCGTAAAGGGCTTCCACATAGGCGGCATTGCCGCCCGCAATATGCGAATTGCCCCACCAGGACTGCATGTCTGTTTTTGTGGCCATGATTAAGCGAAAGCGCTCCCGCTGACAGCTTTATAGATTGGCAAACAGCTCCTGCCACGCATGGCGACAGGAGCTTTGGCTAGTTCGGCCATTGGCCCGGCCCGGGCGCTGCGTATTTTTTAAACGCCACGCTGCAGCAGCATGGACTTGATATGACCGATTGCTCGTGTCGGATTCAAACCTTTAGGGCAGACCGCCACGCAGTTCTGAATACCGTGGCAACGGAACACGCTGAAAGGATCTTCCAGATTCGCCAAACGCTCTTCGGTTGCTGTGTCGCGGCTGTCTGCAATGAAGCGGTAAGCCTGCAGCAGGCCCGCGGGACCGATAAACTTATCCGGATTCCACCAGAAAGACGGGCAACTGGTTGAACAGCAAGCGCAGAGGATGCACTCGTAGAGGCCATCCAGTTTGGATCGCTCCTCAGGAGACTGCAATCGCTCGATAGCTGGCGCTGGCGTTTCGTTAATCAGGTAAGGTTTGATGCGCTCGTACTGGGCGTAGAACTGGCTCATATCTACTACCAGATCGCGAATCACCGGCAGCCCGGGCAGCGGGCGCAATACCAGCTTGCCCTTCTTTTCTACCTGGCTGATGGGTGTAATACAGGCCAGCCCGTTGCGACCGCCCATATTCATGCCATCAGAACCACACACGCCCTCGCGGCAGGATCGGCGGTATGCCAGGGTGGGGTCTTCTGCTTTCAGCAGTTCCAATACATCCAGAACCATCAGGTCACGTCCACCGGTGTCCAGCTCATAGTCCTTCATGTAGGGCTCTGAGTCGGTCTCGGGGTTGTAGCGATAAATACTAACAGTTAACAAGGGTATCGCCTCCAATCAGTAGGTACGAACTTTCGGTTCGAAAGTGGGGACAGTTTTCGGTGTCATATTCACCTTACGCGGCCGGACCTGCTTGCCTTCGCTTTGGTAAATGCTGTGACACAGCCAATTGGCATCGTCGCGATCGGGGAAGTCTTCACGCGAGTGGGCGCCGCGCGACTCGGTACGCCAGGCCGCCGGAATAGCGGTTGCCTCAGCCGTTTCGAAGAGGTTCTGCAATTCCAGTGCTTCCAGCCGGGCTGTGTTAAACGCCTTGGAGCTGTCCGCCAATCCGACGTTTTCGACTCGCTCACGCAGGTCGGCAAGCAATTGCTTGCCCTTCTCCATGGCTTCGCCATTGCGGAAAATACCAAAATGCTCCTGCATGATCTGTTGCATCTCGGCGCGCAGTTCCGGTGCTTTTTCGCCATTGGGATTGTTGTCGATACGGTTTAGACGCTGCAGAGCTCCTTCGATATCACTTTCGCTGGCTTCGTCCATCTGAATACCTTCGCGCATGGCTTTTTCAAGGTACAGGCCTGCGGCGCGACCAAACACCACCAGATCGAGCAGCGAGTTGCCGCCCAAACGGTTGGCACCGTGAACCGATACGCATGCGATTTCGCCGCAAGCGTATAGGCCTTCGACGATTGACTCAGTGCCATCTTCGGCCTGGCTGATCACCTGTCCGTTCACGTTGGTGGGTATGCCACCCATCATGTAGTGGCAAGTGGGTACAACCGGTATCGGCTCTTTTACCGGGTCAACGTGAGCAAAAGTCTTGGCCAATTCCTGAATACCCGGCAGGCGTGAATTCAGTACCTCTTCACCCAGGTGATCAAGCTTCAGCTGTACATGGTCGCCATGCTCGCCACAGCCACGTCCTTCGCGAATTTCAATCGACATGGCGCGGGCCACGACATCGCGTCCGGCCAAATCTTTGGCGTTGGGCGCGTAGCGCTCCATGAAGCGCTCGCCGTCCTTGTTAATCAGGTAACCACCTTCACCACGGCAACCCTCGGTTACCAGCGTGCCGGCACCGTAGATGCCGGTGGGGTGAAACTGCCACATTTCCATATCCTGAACCTGAACACCAGCTCGCAGCGCCATACCAACACCGTCGCCGGTATTGATATGCGCGTTGGTGGTTGAGGCATAGATACGCCCGGCACCACCAGTAGCCAGCACAGTGGCTTTGGATTTAACAAAAACGACTTCGCCGGTTTCAATCTCGATCGCGATACAGCCGACAACCTGACCTTTTTGGTTACGAACCAGGTCAACTGCAAACCACTCGTTCAGAAAAACAGCTTTGTTTTTCAGATTACTTTGATAGAGCGCGTGCAGCAGCGCATGGCCGGTACGGTCTTCCGCCGCACAGGTGCGTGCCGCCTGACCACCCTCGCCGAAATTCTTCGACTGGCCACCAAAGGGGCGCTGATAAATTCGGCCGTTTTCAAAGCGGCTGAAAGGCAATCCCAGGTGGTCAAGTTCCATAATGGCTGCGGGGCCCTCGGAACACATGTATTCGATAGCATCCTGGTCACCAATGTAGTCTGACCCCTTGACGGTGTCGTACATGTGCCAGCGCCAGTCGTCGTTTGGGTTCGCACTGGCGATCGCGCAGGTAATGCCACCCTGGGCCGATACCGTGTGCGAGCGAGTCGGGAATACTTTGGTAAGTACCGCAGTTTTAAAACCTGACTGGGCCATTTGCAGTGCGGCACGCATCCCGGCACCGCCACCACCAATAATCACGCCGTCAAAATTTATGGTTTTCATATTCGCCATTGATCAAACACTCCAGAAGACGGCAAGGCCGACAACACCGACGACCAAAACAACTGCAAACACGGCCAGTTCCAGCAGCAGCCGCACAGTATTTGCACCGGGGCCCATGATACGGGTAGTGACATAGTCTGTGAGCACACCCCACACACCGATCCAGACGTGGGCCAACAACATCAGCAGGGTGATGCTGCTAAAGACTTTCATCCAAAGTGCGCCAAACAGGCCCGTCCAGTCTGCGTAGGTAATTTGATCCGAACCCACCAGATAAAAGAGGATGTAGAGAAAATAAGCCGCAATTACCACCGCACTTATGCGCTGGATAACATAATCGTAGAGCCCGTTTTTACCCAGGCTCGCAATGGGTGTCACACGCCCCATAGCCACACTCCTGTCAGAAGAATCAGTACCGCTGATGCGGCAAACACAATCTTGGCACCCAATTGCCCGCCCTCGAGCGATTCGCCGATGCCGACATCCATTACCAGGTGCCTTACGCCGGCAACCAGGTGATAAATAAAGGGGGCGAGAATCAGGAACATGAGGAATTTCATGAAGGAGGAGCTCAACATTTGTTGCACCTGCAGGAAGTCGGCTTCGGAGGTTAGGCTTTTCTGCAGAAGCCAAACCAGCACTAATACGCTGGCGCAAAGCAGAATACCGGTCACCCGATGCAAAATGGATGCATAGGCTGTAATAGGTAGCTCGATCGTCTTAATGTCCAGGTTGACCGGACGGCCGTTAACTGAGGAGATTTTCACTAAATATCACCTGTCGTAGGGTTAGGATGCTGAACCGCGTCGAAACGGGGTATCGGGCGGGTTTGCGGGGCGCGATTCTACCCGCCGGAGGCCAATAACTCAATTAACACCCTTAATATTGTTATGTATTATTTCATCTACACAATCTAGACTTTGGTCAATACGGTGCGAACTTTTGCTCTCGCAGTGATAAGTTCCCCCGTGCTGCATTGCACGCTGGACGGGTCTAGATATAATGCAGCGCATCAGAAACGGCGTTTCACCCGATTGAAACGACCTTTCCCGGCGTCAAACCCCCTCTACTCGGGCGTAGCGCATTAGGTTTCCAGATCGTCAGGTAGCTAATGGCTGGCCGGGTCAAGCAGTCTTTCTAATAGGAGTAATCATGGCTGACCGCAAGGCAACACTGAATATCGAGGGCATGGACCCAATTGAGCTTCCTGTCTATCAGGGCACAGTTGGACCCGACTGCGTTGACGTATCCAGCCTCGCTGGTAAGGGCGTGTTTACCCTCGATGAGGGATTTGCATCAACCGCCAGCTGCCGTTCCGAAATCACCTATATTGACGGCGGCAAGGGTGTGTTGTTGCACCGCGGCTATCCCATTGATCAACTGGCCAACAATGCCGATTATCTGGAAGTTTGTTACCTGTTGCTTAACGGCGAGTTGCCAAATGCTGAGCAAAAAGCCGAGTTCGACAGTATTGTCACTAACCACACCATGGTTAACGAGAGCGTGGCGTCTTTTTACAACGGCTTTCGTTACGATGCCCACCCCATGTCGATGCTCTGTGCGGTAGTGGGTGCCCTCTCCTCCTTCTATCATGACTCGCTGGACATCTCCGATCCCGAGCATCGCCGCGTTACCACCATGCGTCTGATCTCCAAAATGCCCACCATGGCGGCAATGGCATACAAGCATTCCATCGGCCAGCCGGCTCTCTACCCGCGCAATGACCTCGACTACGCGTCCAACTTCCTCTACATGATGTTCGGAACGCCTTGCGAAGACTACGAAGTGAATCCGGTGTTGGCGCGCGCCATGGACAAGATCTTCATCCTGCACGCCGACCACGAGCAAAATGCATCCACATCCACAGTGCGCCTGGCTGGCTCGACCGGCGCTAACCCCTTTGCATGTATCGCGGCCGGGATTGCTGCCCTGTGGGGCCCTAGCCACGGTGGCGCTAACGAAGCCGTCGTTAAAATGCTGGGTGAAATTGGTAGCGAAGACAAGGTAGACGAAGCGGTCAAACGCGCCAAAGACAAGGACGACCCCTTCCGCCTGATGGGATTCGGCCACCGCGTTTACAAAAACTTTGACCCGCGAGCCAAAGTAATGAAGGAAGCCTGCGACGAAGTATTGGCCGAGCTGGGTATCGACGACCCGCACCTGAAGATCGCCAAACGCCTCGAACAGATTGCGCTGGAAGATGACTACTTCGTCGAGAAAAAACTCTACCCCAATGTCGACTTCTACTCGGGCATTATTCTGCGCGCCATCGGCATTCCCCTGAACATGTTTACCGTGATATTTGCTCTGGGGCGCACTTCTGGCTGGCTTGCCCACTGGAACGAAATGATCGAGGGCAACAGCCGTATCGGTCGGCCGCGTCAGCTCTATCTTGGCAGCGATTTACGCGAGTACAAAAAGCGGTAGATACTATCCCAAGAAAAAGGCGCCAATCGGCGCCTTTTTTATGACTAAAAACTCGTTCTAGCGCACTCTGGCAAGCAGAATGCCACCATTGCGGTATGCAATTTCGGCAAGCCTCGATTCATCAATTCTGCCCTCGCGGGTAAATACCCACTCGCCCGAAACCGGCTCACGCCTGGGGGTTATCTGGCCTCGGTAAGTTGTAAAACTGGGCATATCGACGCGCCACATCACAATGGGCTGGTCAATATCCCGTGCCAGTATGGCGGCCTGTTTCACCGGCGCTTGCTGCACCTCTGCTGCCGCAGGTAACAGGACGAGCACCAGGAAAAGCGAGTGCAGTAAACCAACCAGGTAAACCCGGGATACGCCTGATACGCGCCAAATGGTTACCAGCAGCAGGGCCAGCAGTACCACCGACGCGAGCCGCGTGGCCCAGCCGACCTGCACTGCCCCGCGCTGCAGAGCGCCAGCAATCCAGGGATCCTGAGCTGTTTGCGAAGCAACAGAGATAAGGTCGGGTAAAAACACTCCCAACGCGGGCAGTATCAGGGCCGGCAAAAACCACCAGGAGGGTTGCCCCGCTCCATAGCTACTCATCAACAGAACCAGGGGCGTCATTCCATACAGCACGTAGTGCGGCAGTTGAGTACCACTAAAAGAAAAGAACAGGAAAACAAACAGGAACCATCCCCAGCACCAGCAGAGTAAGGCGTCCTGCCGTATTAACCTGATACTGGCCAGGCCTCGCACCACCCAAACGGCGAAAGGCAGGCTTACCAGCAGTATTCCCGGGATGTAATAAAGGGGGGTGCCACCATGGCTTTCCATGGTTTCGGTGAAACGGCCCAGATTATGTTGCAGGAAGAAGCCATCAATGAATGCCTGACCCTGGGCAAGGTATTCAAGAATGTACCAGGGCAGAAATATCAGCGCTGCCAGAATCCAGCCTCGCCAGAAAAGGGCAACACGAACCCAGCAAGCCAGGTCTCGTTGAACCAGGCTGTATAGGCTCAGGGCCATGAAGGGAACCACTGCACCCACCGGCCCCTTGGTGAGAATTCCCAGGCCAATCCACACCCATGCACGCCAAAGTGCCCGCGGATTTTTTTCAACGGCCGCGCGGTAACCATCGAGGCCGGCCAGGGTCAACCAGAGATTCAGCAGTGCGTCAGCAGTCGCTGCCCGGCCAATTACAACCACTCCTGCGGCGCTGCAAAGAAAAACCAGCGCCACCAGGCTTCTGTCTGCATCAAATCGTTCACGCGCAAAAAAATACAGTGCCAGGGACCATCCAATGGCCGCCAGCGCCGAGGGCAGCCTGTAGAAAAATTCGTCAGTGCCGGCCAGGCCGGTGGACAGGGCCTGCAGCCAATAAATCAGAATGGGTTTATCGAAGCGCGGCTCGCCGTTCAGCCAGGTGGTGACATAGTCGCCCCGCTGCAGCATTTCCAGAGTGGCGGCACTAAAGGCCCCCTCATCCAGGTCAAACAGAGGTGGCCCCCAGAGGTTGAGCACAAAGGCCACTGCCAGCAGCAGCGCCAGCGGGCCGTAGGACTGCAGGAATTTATTCATTGCCCTGCCCTTTGGAAAATTAAAGGCTGGCGGAGTTGCTGTGGCGATCTCTCACCACATAGTGGCTGGTATTGCCGGATTCGTAGTAGGTACGCGACATCATCTCGGCCAGAATTCCGGTGGTAATAAACTGGAAGGAGGTGATCACCAGCAAAGCACCAATCAGCAAGATGGGCCGGCCACCGATGTCGTTGCCAAGTATGAACTTGTCGAAGCCCAGATACAGCAGAATCAGCGAGCCAAATCCGCCCACTACGAGCCCGATGGTGCCAAAAAAGTGCCCCGGACGAGCCCGGTATTTCATAAAAAACAGCACCGACAGCAAATCCAGAATCACCCGGATAGAGCGGCTGATGCCGTACTTGGACTCGCCGTGAAGGCGGGCATGGTGCGTTACCGGCATTTCGCCGATTCGCCGCGCTGGCGCGACAGCCGCAACCCAGGCCGGAATAAATCGGTGCATTTCGCCAAGCAGCTTGACCTGTTTGATAATGGAGGCGCGGTACACCTTCAATGAGCAGCCGTAGTCGTGAATTTTCACACCTGTGATCTTGCCGATTAACCAGTTGGCTATCCAGGACGGAATTTTGCGCATCACCAGTTTGTCTTTGCGTTTTTCGCGCCAACCAACCAACAGGTCGAGGTCACGCTCGATCAGCGCCTCAACCATATTGGGGATATCCATCGGGTCGTTCTGCAAGTCGCCATCCAGCGTAACAATCAGCTCGCCCTGCGCCTCATCAATGCCTGCCTGCATTGCGGCTGTTTGACCGAAGTTGCGCTGCAGTTCTACCAATTTAACCGGGTAGTCGCTATCCGCCAGCGAGGCTTTGGCGGTGCTCACTGTTTCGTCCGAGCTGCCATCGTCTACCAGGATCAACTCAAAGCTACCCTGATAACTGCGCATAGCTTCACCCACCCGGTCTAGCAATGGCTGAACATTTTCCCGTTCATTGTAGAGCGGAACGACGAGTGACAGAGAGGGTGATTCAGACATGGCAAATCCGGGTTACTTATCCTGTTAAAGGGGTCTGTTGCGTTGGTCGCAGCCCCTGTACTATGCGCTACAATCTTACATTAAGCGGAAGCAGAATGCCGGACAAAAGCGACAGCAATCCCCGCAAACCGGCGCCAGTAAAAGCAATACTGGGCAGTCTGGCGCTGATAGCCTACTTTGGACTGATTCAGTGGGCCTGGGGCTGGGAAAAAATACTGCAGCAATGGCAGTCCTGGTCGCTGCAGGCCACCCTTGCCTGCCTTGCTGGAATGTTTATTACCTATCTGCTTCGCGCACTGAGAATACGCGACTACTACCGCCGCGAATCGGGCACTGGCTACCTGGTCTGCCTTCGAATCACCCTGTTTCACAACCTGGCAAACAACCTGCTGCCAATGCGAAGTGGCGAAGCCAGCTTCCCACTGCTAATCCGGGCCTGGTTCGGCGTTTCGGCAACACAGGCCAGTGGCACTCTATTGTTATTCAGGCTGCTTGATCTCTACAGCCTGGCTGTTATCTGCCTATGCGGCTGGCTATGGGTGCAGCAGCTGTACCTGCCCTTGCTTCCGTCGCTGGCAGCTGCCCTGCTCGTTCCATTGGCCCTTTTTCCCGCCAAACCCCTGCTGGAAAAACAACTGCAGCAGAGTGACAAAAAACCAGCCCTGTTGATAAAAGAGCTGCTCAAAGGGGCCCCCACGGAAGCTATTGACCTGGTTCGCTGTCAGCTAATCAGCCTGATCAACTGGGCAATCAAAATTCTGGTATTTGGCTGGATTCTGATTTCATTTGGCGGTTTGGACGGATTTCAGGCCATTCTCGGTGCTCTGGGCGGCGAACTCAGCTCAATACTTCCACTGCATGCGCCAGTCGGGGTGGGCACCTACGAAGCCGGCGTGGTGGCCGGAGCCCTATTGGGTGGTGCAGAGGCTGGCAGCACACTCGGAGCTGCCGTTAACCTGCACATCCTTATTATTTTGGGAACGCTTTCGGGCGGGCTTTTGGCCCTGGCACTACCATCGAGCCCACCGCCCGGGGAAACAGCCGGGAGCGCCTAACCGCGAAGCTCAGCGCGCCCGCGGTAAAGAGCCAAGCCATCGGTTTCGTGCTCAATACGCAACAGACGGTTGTACTTGGCTACCCGGTCGGAACGGCATAGTGAACCGGTTTTGATCTGACCCGAGGCTGTACCTACCGCCAGGTCGGCAATGGTGGTGTCCTCGGTTTCGCCCGAGCGGTGCGAGATCACCGCGGTGTAGCCGGCATCACTGGCCATGCGAATGGCTTCAAGGGTTTCCGTCAGCGAGCCTATTTGATTGAACTTGATCAGAATGGAATTGGCGACACCCATATCAATGCCCTGCTTGAGAATTTTGCTGTTGGTAACAAACAGGTCGTCACCCACCAACTGAACCTTCTTGCCGAGACGCTCGGTAAGCAACTTCCAGCCCTCCCAGTCAGATTCATCCATGCCATCTTCGATTGAGAGAATGGGATAACGATCGCACAGGCCGGCTAGAAATTCGGTAAAGCCAGCTGCATCGTAGGTCTTTCCTTCACCCGACAGGTCATACTTGCCATCCCGGTAGAACTCGCTGGATGCACAATCCAGAGCCAACACAATGTCTTTACCCAGCTCGTAGCCGGCGGCAGCAACGGCCTCGGCAATCACCTCAAGCGCCGCCTCGTTGGATGGCAGATCGGGGGCAAATCCGCCCTCATCGCCGACTGCAGTACTCAAACCACGAGCCAGCAGTACCTTTTTCAGCTGGTGGAAGACTTCTGCGCCCATGCGTAAGCCTTCGGCAAAGCTGCCCGCACCTACCGGCTGGATCATAAATTCCTGAATATCCACATTGTTATCGGCGTGCTCACCGCCATTGATAATATTCATCATTGGCAAAGGCATGCTGAAATCGCTGCAGCTATAGAGTTCGCCTATGTGCTCGTACAGGGGAATGCCCTTGTCGATGGCCGCCGCTTTTGCGGCAGCCAGGGATACCGCAAGAATGGCGTTGGCACCGAGGCGCTCCTTGTTTTCGGTGCCGTCAGACTCGATCATCAATCGATCCAGTCGCTGCTGGTCGGCCACATCGGCGTGCAGCAAGAGTTCGCGAATCTCGGAATTGACGTGCTTGACAGCTTTCAGGACGCCCTTGCCCAGGTAGCGGGCTTTGTCACCATCGCGCAATTCCAGAGCCTCTCGTGAACCCGTTGAGGCTCCGCTGGGGGCACAGGCACTTCCAACGACGCCTGTTTCAAGGGTTACTTCCGCCATGACGGTGGGGTTGCCACGCGAGTCCAGCACTTCAAAACCGCGGATATCCGCAATATCGCTCATTCTTGTGTCTCCAAACTATGAAATATTAAGCGGCTCAAAAGACTTGACCAGGTCGTCCAGGGCTTTCACCTGAGCCAGAAAGGGAGCCAGCTGCTCCAAAGGAAGTGCGCTGGGACCATCGCACAGCGCGGCATCCGGGGTTGGGTGCGCTTCCAGAAACAAACCTGCAATACCAGTGGCAACCCCGGCCCTGGCAAGATCGGCAACCTGTTGACGCCGCCCGCCCGATGCTTTCTGGCCAGGGTCACGACGTTGCAGGGAATGGGTCACATCAAATATCAACGGACACCCGGTTTGTTTCATGGTGGCAAAACCCAGCATGTCCACAACCAGATTGTCGTAGCCAAAGTTACTGCCGCGCTCGCACAGCATTGTCTGCTCGTTGCCACACTCGGCAAACTTCTCGACGATATTGGGCATTTGCTCGGGGCTGAGAAATTGCGGCTTTTTGATATTAATGACCCGTCCGGTCGCCGCCATGGCAGCCACCAGATCAGTTTGACGGGCTAAAAAAGCAGGCAGTTGCAGAATATCGATCACCTCCGCCGCAGGCGCCGCCTGCGCGGGTTCGTGTATATCGGAAATTACCGCTACACCAAACTCATCTTTTACCCCTTGCAGAATTTTTAGGCCTTCGTCCAACCCCGGGCCACGATACGAGTGAATGGAAGATCGATTGGCCTTGTCAAAGGATGCCTTGAACACATAGGGAATATTCAGATCGCGCGTCACCTTGACGAAATGCTCGGCGGTGCGCATGGCCAAGTCGCTGGACTCCAACACATTAAGCCCGCCGTAAAGTACCAGAGGCAGGTTGTTACCGGTTTCAAAGCCTCCGAGATTGATGTGCTTTTGCATCAACTGGCCTGCTCCGCTACAGCGTCCTGACCTTCAGCCTTGCGGTTATCGCGCTGCTGCATACCGGCGCGCACAAAACCGCTGAACAGGGCATGGCCATCACGCGGCGTTGAAGTAAATTCCGGGTGAAACTGGCAGGCCACAAACCAGGGGTGGTCGGCAATCTCGATAATCTCAACCAGCTGCTGATCGGCAGACTTACCGGCAATACGCAGCCCGCCTTCCCCGAGTTGATCCACGTAGCGGCCATTGACTTCATAACGGTGACGATGGCGCTCGTGAATCACGTCATGACCGTAGAGTTCGCGCGAAGTGGAACCGGACTGCAAATGGCAGGGCTGAGACCCGAGGCGCATAGTGCCCCCCAGATCGCTGGAATGGCTTCGGATCTGTTTAACCCCATCGGCTTCCATCCATTCGGTAATCAAGGCGATTACAGGGTAAGGCGATTTGGCATCAAATTCGGTGCTGTTGGCGCCCTCAAGCCCCAACACATTGCGAGCGTATTCGATCACGGCTACCTGCATACCCAGGCAGATCCCCAGATAGGGAACGCGGTTTTCACGGGCGTAATTGACAGCAGCGATCTTGCCTTCAATACCGCGACCGCCAAAACCGCCGGGCACCAGAATGGCATCAGCACCCCTTAGCAGGTCGACACCCTGCTCTTCGACATCTTCAGAGTCGATATAGTCGATTTCCACGTTGGTACGGTTATGGATACCGCCATGCTCCAGCGCTTCGTTCAGCGACTTGTAGGCATCTAGCAACTCCATGTATTTGCCAACCATGGCAATTCGGACTACTCCCGAACTCGACTGTTGCATGTCGATCACTTCATCCCACTCACTCAAATCGGCATCGGGTTTGTCCATGTTGAATTTTTCCAGTACCAACTGGTCGAGCCCGAACTCCTGCAAGTTTCGCGGAATGGCATAAATGGAAGGCACGTCGGGAAGTGGAACGACGGCGCGGAATTCGACATTGGTAAAGAGGGCAATCTTGCGCCGCGAACCCTCATCCACCAATACTTCTGAACGGCACAGCAAGACTTCCGGCTGCAGGCCAATAGAACGCAACTCTTTCACCGAGTGCTGGGTGGGCTTGGTTTTGGTTTCGCCGGCGGCGGCAATGTAAGGCACCAGGGTGAGGTGTATCAGAAGCGCTCGCGAGCTGCCAAGCTCTACCTTCAGCTGGCGCACCGCCTCCAGGAAGGGTTGCGACTCGATATCGCCCACGGTGCCACCAATTTCAACAATGGCGACGTCATAACCTTCGCCACCGGCAATCACGCGCGATTTAATTTCGTCGGTCACATGGGGAATAACCTGCACCGTGCCGCCCAGATAGTCACCGCGGCGCTCGCGGCGAAGAATGGTTTCGTATACCTGGCCGGTGGTGAAGTTGTTCTTTTTAGAGGTTTTGCTGCGCAGAAATCGCTCGTAGTGGCCCAGATCCAAATCGGTCTCAGCACCGTCATCGGTTACAAATACTTCGCCGTGCTGAAACGGACTCATGGTGCCGGGGTCAACGTTCAGGTAGGGATCAAGCTTGAGAATGGTTACTTTGAGCCCGCGGGACTCGAGAATTGCACCCAGAGAAGCCGCTGCAATACCTTTACCCAACGAGGATACCACCCCGCCCGTCACAAATATAAAGCGTGTCATTCGTATTCCGTATTCGACCGCAATGCAGCAGTCAGTGCCGAGACAAAAAGCGGAATATCGGGTGCCCATCTCATTGGTGGGACTGGTCGATAAACCGTTTTCGAGATGGGAAGTCAGCTTACCATGAGGCACCGATGCAAACAATCTAAAACGCAGCTCAATGGTGAGTGAAAAACTGGACAGAAATTGATCCTGATCGGGCTTTTATCCCCCAAAGGCGGTTAGTATGGACGCGCTTAAACGAACGAGGAAAAGCATGAAGAAGTCCGTTCAGATTACCCGCCGCCGCTTTCTGGCTGGCACCCTGCTCATACCTGCAATCGATGTTACCCGCCCCCTGATGGCTCAGGACTTGCCCCGCCTGGAAGAGTCGGACCCTACCGCAGCAGCACTGGGTTACAAACACAGCGTGGAAGACATCAACACCGATATGTTCCCGCGACGCAGTACCGAAGCGGGTGGCGAAAACCAGTACTGTGACAATTGCGTGCTGTATACCGGCGAAGTTGGCGAAGGCAATTGGGGGGCCTGTGCCCTCTTCCCTGGTAAAACGGTAGCGGCCAAAGGCTGGTGTAACGTCTGGGCTCCGCGCCCGGCCTGATCAGCCGCCGATTCGGCGAAATAGCGGCCCCGGCTTCCATCCCGGCAGGTGGCACACGGAAGCCGGAGACTGCATTCCGTTCACTGCAACCAGGTCGGCAATGGCTACTACATTGCCGGCCTGGACAACCAATGGCATCAACGGCCTTATCCAGGGCGGAATCGCCTCTTCCTGCATCAGCTGTTTCACCAGGCGCGACCCGGCTTCGCTACGTAGCTGAATACGGTCGCCCTCCTGGCGCGGGCGCACCAGATAATCACCGGCCTGCCAATCACCCTGCAAGCTCATACCCGGCCCCAGCATCAACTCGGCCCGCCCGTCCCACTGTCGGGCTTTCCAGGCAGCGGGCATAGCCACCAGCAGATAAATGCGACCTGCGAATCGCCGAGCTTCTATCGAGCCCAGTTTGAGCAATGGCTGAGCATCCTCGCGGCTCTGTACGAGCTGTTCAATCAACTTGCTGCAGGCATCTGACGGCAACCCATACTCACCCAGTTCGCGCGCCAGATGCTCCAGCAATGCTCTGCCAGCTGGATCGGAGCATTGGCACCACTTTTTCGCGTCAAAACTCAGGCCAAACACTTCCGACCTTACTTCAATCTGGCTGAGCAGTTGCTCTACGTACTCCTGCTGTAATTCCGCAGCCGACTGCAAATTGGCAACCACTCGTTGAATGCGAGCAGGCACATCGGGCCATCGCTCTTCCAATCCGGGCAGCAAGCGGTTGCGCAACCAGTTCCGGTCTTGAACCAGCTGCTTATTGGATTCGTCCTCTATCCATTCCAGATGCCTCTTTTGAGCTTCCTGAAGCAGCTGCTCGCGAGTGCTGGCCATCATGGGGCGAACTATTAGGGCTTCGCCCAAAGTACGGCTCCAGGGGATCGCGCAAAGCCCTCTCAGACCGCTACCACGCATCAAACGCAGAAACAGGGTTTCCACCTGATCATCCGCGTGATGCGCAAGGGCCAGACACTCGCCGGCCTGAACATGGCTGAAAAAAAAGCGGTAACGTGCGTCGCGTGCTTGCTGTTCCAGATCGGATGGCGAAAATTTCTTTTCCGCCCGGGCACTGGTGAAAGGTACATCCAACGAGTCGCAGATTGCCTGGCAATGGGCCTGCCAGCTATCTGATTGGGG
>CAKZNR010000042.1 GCA_937129725.1 uncultured Cellvibrionales bacterium
CCGCGAGGGTCGAAGTCGCGATTCGGCGTAATGCTACCCATTGGCCCCCACAGTTCCAGCAGACGGTTGTAGTGGTCAACATCGTAGGCGTAGTTATCGAACACGGTATAGGTTTTCTCGTCCTCGGTGTATCGAATACCCGTGGTCAAGGTCAGGGTGTCAGTCAGCATCCAGTCAGCCTGGAAGTAAACGCCAGTACTGGTGGTTTCCTGCGCCGCCTGACGCAACGACTCACGCACACCAAAATGCTCAGCGGCGCGATAGTCCTTTGCGGTTATTTGCGACTGATCCGGCTCTTCAACCGAATAGTAGGCACCGGCCACATAGTTCATGAAGCCATCCATAGCGGTACCATTCAACTGGAACTCCTGCGACCAAAAGCTGATGTCGTCAACAGTTACGCCATCAAAGAAGGATTGAGCAGCAACGCTTTCGTCTGACTCACGATCTTCGCGCGTTTCGACGGTTCGATACCCGGTAATGGAGCGAAGCGCCAGGCTGTCGCTGATGTCGTAATTTACATTCAGCGTAACGCCAGTGCTTTCCGCCTGGGTGCCACCAATTCTGCCGGTGCCTGCAATCTGGTAAAGGCTGTCGGGAATAGCCGGGGCGTAGTGCTCGGGCGTGCCCACCGGGAACAGCGTGTTGTAGGCAGCCAGGTTGGAAATACCACCTGTGAAGATCGGCGGAGTGCTGTCGCCGGTTCCGGGGTAACCACCGTTGTAGCCAAAGTAATCAATCAGCTTGCTGGCGCCGCCATTAGATGTGGACTCGGTGTAGTCGAGACCCAGATCGATACGAAGATCGGCTGAAGGTTCAAAGGCAATCTTGGCTGTATAGAACTCGGTGTTATCGGCTCCCAGCGCTTCGCCGTCTGACAATCGCTCGAGATGCCCATCGGTTTCCATCTGTGCCATGGCAAATCGGGCCGCCACGGTATCGGAAAGAGAAAGGTTAACCGCACCACGCACGTCAAGCCGGTCGTATTCGCCCAGGCCCAGCTTCAGGTAGCCAGTGGTGCCGGCATCCACGTCAGGCTTGATGGTTTCGTATCGAACCGCACCACCGGTGGAGTTTTTACCAAACAGTGTGCCCTGCGGGCCACGCAACACTTCAACCGCCTGAACATCCAGCAAACGCAGGAAGTTGGTAATGGGGCGGCCGTAGTAAACGTCGTCAATATAGATACCAACCGCGGGATCAAGCACCGGTGAAATACGGGCTTCGTTGATACCACGAATAGAGAACTGCGCACCCACGTTGGCGCGGCCGGTGCCGTCACCCACGCTCATGTTGGGAACGAAGTCAGCCATTTGCTGAGGGTCTGTAACCCCCAACCGGTCCAACTCGGCTGGCGTAAAGGCTGTTACAGCAACAGGCACAGACTGCAAGTCTTCCGCTCGACGCTGCGAGGTAACGATGATTTCTTCCAGAACTTCCTGGCCAAAAACCGGTGTGGGCGCACTAACACCCGCGATTGCTGCAGCGACCGCTGCGCAGAGTAGTTGCTTTCTCATGTTATCTCCCCCAAAAGGACAATGTGTTTTTATGTAAAGCAGGTGCAAGGTACGAACTCACACCTAAGTGGTCAACGTATTTACATTGGCTTACGAGGCAATAACACCTAAAGAAGATATGATTGTAGTATGAACATATTACATGCAATGGGGGACAAACCAAATGCAGCCGGCCTATGACCAGTTGGGCAGTATTGCCAGGCAGATTGGAACCAGAGACTTCATGCACCAGATGCATCGCTTTATCACCCGCCAAATCCGGGTTGACCATGTGGCACTGGAGTATCTGGACCACAACCAGCAACTCATACCGCTGGACCGAGCATCTATTTCCAGCCTGCCCATCAAGCAGCTGGGCAAGGCCTACCGGGAAAATGAGCTGTTCCGCAAAGACCCCATGCGCCAACTGGCCACAGAGGGAAAAGACCTTGGAAGGAACTTGCGCCTGATGCTGAATTTCGCTGGCGACCTGCAACAGGTATCGCAAGGAGCCCTGTTCTCGAAGTATGGCATCGTGCAGCGACTGGTAGTGGGCGGCCAAGCCGGCCGCGGCTGGATAAGCCTGAAGATGATTCGCTGCGAGCACTTTGGGCTGGCCAGTGATCAGGAGCTCTCCCGGCTGGAAAACATTGCCGGGGTACTGATTGACCTGTCGGTACCCCATGCAAAACTATTGTTGGCACAGCGCGATCCTCAGGCCTGGTTTCATCAGGTACGGCATAGCGAGCGCATTATTGATCTGATATTCCCAGCGCTCAGCAGCCGCGAATGCCAGTGTGTCAGCCTGGTACTGCAGGGTAAAAGCAATGTGCAAGCTGCCCACGAACTGGGCATCAGCACCAACACCTTTATTACCCTGCGCTCGAGGGCATACAAAAAAACCGGCGCTTCCTGTTCAAATGACCTGGAAGAGATGGTGCAAAGGCATATTTCAATTTCATGAGAACCCAGGCGCACACCAGGCACCGATGCGGCAGCCCGGCAAACCCGTCACATAAAAAAACCGCCCCGAAGGGCGGTTTTTTTATCGGCTTTCCGGAGCACCCGGCTGGCGGGCGTTCCAGATAATCATCCGACTTACTTCTTGCGGCTAGTTGCGCTGTCAGACAGGCTGCCTTTTTCCGTGCAGTTGATCACATTGCTGAGCGTACCCAGAATTTCGATCTCCACATCGGTGGTTTTGCCGTTGTACTCAACCAGGTTGGTACCCAGGTTGCCTTTCGGGAACTTCTCGGTGCCTTTCACGGCAGTACCGCAATGCACGCAGTCGCCGGCTTCCATAGTGAACCAGGTGCTGGCTTCAGACAGAACTTTTTCTACCGGGAAGTAGTAGTTGGCAGTTGAATCGTCGGCATAGACTTCGCCGTCGATAATGCCCTGCACGCGCAGGCTGTTGGGGTTAGGCACTTCGTCTTTGGTTGTCAACCAGGGGCCCATGGCCGAGAAGGTGTCGGCAGCTTTCGAGCGCGAGTGGTAGATGAAGTAAACGTAGGTGTCTTCTTCACCAAAGCGGTGACGCCATTCCATATGGTGCGGGAAAACCAGCTCGGGCTTCTGCTTCAGCGCAATGGAGTCTTCGCCGAACTTGATACCGGATGCGGTTACGTCGTTGGTGATGGTGTAACCGAAGATGTAGTCCAGAATTTGATCGGGCTCTACGTTTTTGGCGTCTTTACCGAATACACAAACGGGCTCGGGCTCGGGAATCAGACGACCATGACGCGGCAGAATGTCGATGGTTTTGCCGTGGCCGGTCAGGGCGGAGCGGCCCTTGGTGAAAAACATCGGCGATTTCATCGGGCGGTGAGCAACCGAATTCAAACCGTTGTTGTTAACCGCGCAGCCAAGAATTTTAGAGGCTTTGGGATTGGGAGCCATCCAGTCGGCGTTGCTAACGTCGATGGTGGCAGCGGTGCCGCCCTTGGCAGCTTCAATGGCGTTGTGAGCGGCGGTCAGGCCAGAGTCACCTGCCAGAATCAGGTCTTCCATCCAGTCGAACTGGTCAATGACAACAGCAGTGTCTCCGTCGACACGGGCGATAACGGTGGGTACACCGTCGATACGAATCGTTCCTAGTTTCATGTGTCTCCCCTAGAGAGTTTTTTTTCGAATAAAAGATCGGCCCGGTGCAAGGCCCGGCCGGCCCGAATAACATCTGCGTGCATTCTATGAGCCGCTTGCCCCCCGGGCAAATGACCCTGTATGTACATGGTACCCCTATTTCAGTGGGTTTGGCAGGTTTTCATGCCCGATAGCTTGGGCGGGCTTTGATCTCGTCATACCAGCTTAACAGCGAACCATAGTGCTCTTCGTCAAGCGGCTGTTTGATGGCATTCAGCGCCTGATCCAGCACCACCGTTAGCATGATATCTGCCACCGTGAAGCGTTCACCCGTCACAAAAGTCGATTCTTCCAGACGCCGCTCCATTCGCAACAGCCCTTCGAGCATCCGGCGGCGGGAAATTTCACCCCATTCCTCGCTACACTCCTCTCGGCCTTCAAAAATGCGCGTGACATTACGAAAGCACTGCGAGGTAGGCACTTGGCAGTCAAACTCCACACGCCTCGACCAGGTTTCAATGTCGGCAATTTCGTACGGCGTGGTACCAAACAGGTTGGGTTCCGGGTACAGCGCCTCGAAATAGCGGCAGATGGCAACCGACTCGCTGATAAAACTACCGTCGTCCAGCTCCAGTACCGGCACCGTTCGCCAGGGGTTTTTCTGCAAAAATTCATCGGACAGGTTGTCGCCGGCACGCAGGTCGAGGTTCACATGCTCAATATCAGCAACGCCTTTTTCGGCCAGAAATATTCGCACACGCCTTGGGTTCACGCCGCGTTCGGCGCCATAGAGTTTCATCAGAATTTGGCCTCGGTTTGTTTAAACTGGCGCATCCAGGAAAGGCTTTCCAAACTGTGGCCAGCGGGGCGATACTCGGCAGAAAACCAGCCCCGATAGCCCTGGCTCAGAACAACCTCAACGAAGCGCTGCAGCGCAACATCGTCGGCTTTTGGCTGCTGGCGCCCTGCCGGATCGGCAAACTGGATATGCCCAACCCGCGAGCTTACCTGCAAATACTGTTCAACCGGGTCCTTCTTCTCTTTAAGGCAGTGGTAGTAGTCAAACTGCAGATCGATTGCCGGGTGATCCAACTCTTCAAGAAGGGCAAACACATCGGCCTGGGTGGGCAGCAGGCTGCCGGCGATGTCTTCGCGATTGAGCGCTTCCACATCAATTTTTACCCCGTGAGCACCGGCAATGTCGGCCGCCCAGCGCAGGTTGTCTGCGTATTGCCCGCGCAAGGTATCTGGATCGTCGCCTTGCAGCGCCTTTCCCGGCAGCACA
>CAKZNR010000043.1 GCA_937129725.1 uncultured Cellvibrionales bacterium
TTTTCGCCTTTCCCTCACGGTACTGGTTCACTATCGGTCAGTCAGTAGTATTTAGCCTTGGAGGATGGTCCCCCCATCTTCAGACAACATATCACGTGTGTCGTCCTACTTAATATGTCAACTATCGCTTTCGTGTACGGGGCTATCACCCTGTATCGCTGAACTTTCCAGAACATTCCACTAGCTAAAGTTGCTCGGCTGGTCCCCGTTCGCTCGCCGCTACTAGGGGAATCTCAATTGATTTCTTTTCCTCCGGGTACTTAGATGTTTCAGTTCCCCGGGTTCGCTTCGTTAAGCTATGTATTCACTTAACGATACCTGCAAGCAGGTGGGTTTCCCCATTCGGAAATCCCAGGTTATAGCGCCTGTTGTCGGCTTACCTGGGCTTATCGCAGACTTCCACGTCCTTCATCGCCTCTGACTGCCAAGGCATCCACCGTATGCGCTTAGTCGCTTGACCATATAATGTAAGCGACTGATGCTTCATAACGATATCAAACAGGTGTCGATAGAGACACTCGCCTTGATACAGTGTTGAATTACTCCCTTCCCAAATTACTGCATGGGTCGGTTTCGTTCATGGAGTGCTGCCAGCTGAAGAGAAGCAGCACTCCCTCAATTATCCACCTTGTTAAAGAACATGACTCAAAGGTCAAACATCAGTATCAGCGTGAAAATTGATGCTGATGTTTGAACTTTTCATCGCGCAATTTTTTTTGCGCTGACTTGATCGGGCTTGGTGGAGCTTGGCGGGATCGAACCGCCGACCTTCTGGATGCAAACCAGACGCTCTCCCAGCTGAGCTAAAGCCCCTTTTTTCTGCAAGTCCCCGAAGGAATCTCAAAGCCCGGTCAAGAGGGCGCGCATTCTACAATATTTATTGCCGAATGCCAGCATTTTTTCACCCCTTTTTGATAAAAGCTTTATCAGGGCAAAAGCTGTTTGAAGCAGCGAAGCAGGGTGGGTCTAACTACCTTGAAAACTGGTGGGTCTGGGTGGATTTGAACCACCGACCTCACCCTTATCAGGGGTGCGCTCTAACCAACTGAGCTACAGACCCAGGATCAAGGCTGCTCCAACCGTACTGGATACGTCTTGCTTGTGGGTCTGCTTACGGCTATGCCGTGCCACAGAAACCCGATCAAAATCTTTGTTTTAAAGAACGTTCGAGGGCAAGTCACTGCCGTCGAGGGCGCGCATTTTACACCGGCACTAAAGGCAGTCAAGAGGTTTCTGGAAAAGAGGCTGAATTAATTCAGGGCTTGCGGATTTCTCCGTTTTTCTAGCGCCGACAACCGCTGGCAATTATTCGAACTGATAGCCCAGCCGCTCGATGTCTGCAGCAAAATGACCGGCCACCATATCCACCACTTCTGGCTCGTAGTAGGTTTGGTAGCTCTTGCGGTCCGTTGCCTTTCGCCGGTGCGGCAAGGGCCCTACCGGCAGGTTCAGCTGGCTGACCAGTTGGTTGAAGTCGCCTTCGAGGCTTTCGTAGCGGCCGAGATAATCCGTCAGCAGCTTGCCGTGCAGGTCTACCAGGTAGTCAGACTGCAAAGAAAGCGAGGTATCGATGTGGTACTGGTAGGGGCGCTCGGGGTCGAACTTGTACCGCATGAACTCATTGAAGTCGGTGATGCCGTTCATGGCATCGGGCCGTTCACGCATGATGTGGTGGAACGAGCTGACCTGCAAATCCCAGGGATTGCGCACAAAAGCAAACTTGTAGAGCTTGCTGAAGTAGGTATCGGGCAGCATTTCCTGCGCTGCCACAATGTGCGCGTGACGGGGAAATTTCAGCCCCAGGCGGTGGCCGGTCAGGCCGCTGACTTTGTGCGCGGGAAAGGTCAGATAATAGAGCGGGTCGCGCCAGCGCAACGGGTTAAGCGCGGCGCGCACACTGGTGCCGCCGGTTTTGGCGATGTGCACGAACAGAAATTTGTAGCGGTGTGAAAGCAGCATGCAATGCCTCAGGCAATCCAGTCGAGGGGATTCTCGCGGAAATCCGGCACGCTGTCAGGCGCTTCTATCATTAGCTGATACCAGATGGCGAATTGCATCAGACTCCAGATTTCTCGCGAACAGCTTTTTCCGCGTCGATGCCAACCGAACAGCTTTTCAACTGCCTCCGGCTCGAACCCTTCTTTCCCCGGCCGCGAATTCATCGGGCGCCGCACACGCTG
>CAKZNR010000044.1 GCA_937129725.1 uncultured Cellvibrionales bacterium
GCCGAAGAGCAGGGTCATATGCCATTGCCTCCCTATATTGACCGCCCTGATTCGGAACAAGACCGCGAGCGATACCAAACCGTATACGCCAGTCAGCCCGGTGCCGTGGCGGCACCCACTGCCGGGCTTCACTTCGACCCGGAGCTTCTGGATGAATTACAGCAGCGCGGTATTCAGCGCGGCGAGCTTACGCTGCATGTGGGGGCCGGCACCTTCCAGCCAGTGCGCGTGGATGATGTGCAGCAACACAAAATGCACTCCGAGTGGATGTGTGTTGATCGGCAGCTGGTGGACCAAATACGCCGCACCCGAAACAATGGCGGCCGGGTAGTGGCGGTGGGTACCACCTCGGTGCGAGCACTTGAGAGTTTGGCCCTCCAGAAAGAGCTGAAGCCCTGGGAAGGCGAAACAAATATCTTTATATACCCTGGCTTCGAATTTGGCCTTGTTGACGCCATGATTACCAACTTCCACTTGCCCGAGTCTACTCTGCTGATGTTGGTCTCTGCCTTTGCCGGTCAAGAGGAGATTCGCGAGGCCTATAACGAGGCCGTGCGCCAGCGCTATCGATTTTTCTCCTATGGAGACGCCATGTTTCTCAGTCGCAACCCGGATGTACCCCAACGTTACCGGGATAACAAATCATGACATCCAACAGCCCACTGGCTTTTGAGCTGTCACACACCGATGGCGCAGCTCGCCGCGGCGAAATTCGCATGGCCCGCGGCAGCATCCAAACCCCCGCCTTCATGCCGGTGGGTACCTACGGCACGGTAAAAGCCATGTTGCCGCGTGATGTGCAGGCTACCGGTGCCGAAATACTGCTGGGCAACACCTTTCACCTGATGCTGCGCCCCGGAGAGAAGCTAATCAAACAGCTGGGTGGTCTGCATTCATTTATGAACTGGCATCAGCCCATTCTGACCGACTCCGGTGGGTTCCAGGTGTTTAGCCTGGGCAAGATGCGCAAGATCACCGAAGCGGGCGTGCGCTTTCGCTCCCCGGTGAATGGCGACGAGGTGTTTCTCGACCCCGAGCGCTCCATGCAGGTGCAGCAGGATTTGGGTTCGGACATTGTAATGGCCTTCGACGAGTGCACGCCCTGGCCCGCCAGTGAGTCGGTAGCAAAAGAATCCATGCAGCTTTCCATGCGCTGGGCGCAGCGTTGTCGGGATGCCTACCGGGGCGAGGGAGCCCTGTTTGGCATAGTGCAGGGCGGCATGTATAACAATCTGCGGCAGCAATCGCTAACTGCGCTGACCGACATCGGTTTTGACGGGTATGCCCTGGGTGGCCTCTCCGTGGGCGAACCCAAGCATGAAATGCTGCAGGTGCTGGAGGGTGTGGCAGGCGATATGCCGGCCGATCGGCCGCGCTACCTGATGGGGGTTGGCAAGCCAGAAGATATTGTTGATGCTGTGCTGCGCGGCATTGATATGTTCGATTGCGTAATGCCAACGCGCAATGCACGCAATGGGCACTATTTTACCCGCGACGGGGTTATCAAAATTCGCAACAGCCAGCACCGTGACTCGGAAAAACGACTGGATGGCGATTGCGCCTGTTATACCTGCACCCATTTCAGCCGGGCCTATCTGCACCACCTGGATCGCACCAAGGAGATGCTGGGCCCGCAGCTTGCCACCATTCATAACCTCACCTTCTACCAGGACTTGATGGCGGCGATGCGCGAAGCGATCGAGGCCGGGCAACTGCAGCAATGGGCTAATAACTTCCTCGCCCGTTACCTCAGTGAGGGTTGAAGTGGCGGGAATCGGACGCATCTTTGCAGTTGCAGCCCGGGTTGGTCGCACAGGCCTCACCCATCCACTATAATCGGCGACTTTTCGCCTGACGGCTCGGACCTTAGCGGCCAATAATGAATAAATACCCTGTTTGGAAATACCTTACCATTCTCGCCATTGTTGTCGGCGCCACCATCTATGCATTGCCCAATTTGCATGCACCCGACCCGGCTATTCAGATATCCAGTGAAACCAGTGGCGCCACAATCAGCCCGAACCTGGTAGAGCGCGCAGCGGCCGAGCTGGAGCAGGCCGGTATTGGCGTGAAAGAGTATGAGCTTGACGACCGCGGCACCAGCGCACTAATCCGCCTGCTCGACTCCGAGCAGCAGTTGCCCGCCAAAGACCTGGTGGACGGCAGCCTGGGCGATGGCTATGTCGTGGCCTTGAATCTGGCGCCCACCACTCCTGAATGGCTGCAGGGCATTGGCGCGCAGCCCATGAAACTGGGCCTGGATCTTTCCGGCGGTGTGCACTTTTTGCTGGAAGTGGATATCGATGCCGCTGTGGCAGCTCGCGCCGACGGCCTGGCCGCCACCATGCGCAATTTGCTGATAGAAGAGGGCATTCGCTTCCGAACGCCCGACCTAACCGACGATCACCAGGTGCTGGTGGGCTTTCGAAGCGAAGAAGACCGCGCTGTAGCGCGGTCGCTGATTACCGAGGCCACCATCAACCTGGTACTGGAAAATTACGAGGATACCGGCCTGTACTACTTGCGTATGGGCTACAACGAGGCGGAAAAGAACAATATTGAAGAACGCGCACTGCAGCAAAACCTGACTTCGTTGAAAAACCGGGTCAATGAGCTGGGCGTAGCCGAGCCTCTGGTGCAGCGACAGGGCCCCAACCGCATTGTGGTGGAGTTGCCCGGCATTCAGGACACGGCAGAAGCCAAGCGCATTATTGGTAAAACCGCCAACCTGGAATTCCGCATGGAATACGACCCCAGGGAAACCTCCATTTACGAAGAATTTCCGTTTCGCGATGCCACTGTGGGCATGGGTACGGCACGGCTCGATCGCGACCCCATTGTTACCGGTGAATCGGTGGTGGATGCCTCTACCGGCTTTGACGAAAACGGCCGCCCGCAGGTAAATATCACCCTCAGTTCGGAGGGTGGCGCACAGATGCACCGCGCCACCCGTGACGATATTGGCAGCCGCATGGCGGTGCTCTTTATCGAGTTCAAAGGGCGCACAGTGGAAGAAGAAGGCCCCGACGGCGAGATTATCAGCAGTGTGGAAAGCTATGCCGAGGAATCGGTAATCAGCCTGGCCACGGTGCAAAGCGCGCTGGGCGTAAGCTTCCGCATTACTGGCGTGGGCTCCCAGGCCGAAGCTTCCGAGCTGGCGCTGCTACTGCGAGCTGGCGCATTGGCTGCCCCCATGACCTTCGTGGAAGAGCGCACCGTAGGCCCCTCACTGGGCGCAGAAAACATTGCCGCCGGTGTGACCTCGGTGCAAATCGGTATGATGCTGGTGGTTCTGTTCATGCTGTTTTACTACCGTGTATTTGGTGCCATTGCCACGGTGGCACTGGCCACCAACCTGGTAATGCTGACCGCGGTAATGTCTCTGATTGGTGCCACGCTCACGCTGCCCGGCATTGCCGGTATCGTGCTGACCCTGGGTATGGCGGTAGACGCCAACGTGCTGATCTTCTCGCGGATTCGCGAAGAGCTTAAGAACGGTACGCCGCCGCAGTCGGCGATCAAGTCGGGCTACGACCTCGCCATGTCCACCATTATCGACGCCAACCTCACCACCCTGATTGTGGCGCTAATCCTTTACCTGATTGGCTCCGGGCCGGTGCAGGGCTTTGCGGTTACCCTGGCGATTGGCATCGTCACGTCCATGTTTACCGCCATATTTGTATCGCGTGCCCTTGTGAATCTGGTTCACGGCGGGCGGCGCGACCTGAAGACTCTGTGGATTTGATATGACGGAACAAAAGAAACTGATCGACTTCATGGCGGTGCGCAAGGTGGCGGCCGTTGCCTCCATTATGCTGGTGCTGCTCTCGGTTGCTTCGCTGGCCACGCGTGGGCTGAACCTGGGCCTCGACTTTACCGGCGGTAGCCTGGTTGAACTTGAGTTCGAGACCGCGCCAGACATTGAAGCGGTGCGAGCCGAATTGGCGGCTGCAAATGTTCAGGACGTCGTGGTGGTGTTCTTCGGTGCGCAAACCGACATTCTGATTCGTACGCGTAACCAACTGGTTCCCGATTGTGCATCGGACGCCACCATTGCTGCGCAAGCTCAGCAGCAGGGCAGGTTGTGCGCCGACCAGGTGGTAAACGCCCTGAATGCATCCCTGGGCTCGGACGCAACCATCTTGCGGGTGGAAGCGGTTGGCCCGCAGATTGGTGAAGAACTTCGTGAAGACGGTGGTTTGGGGCTGCTGGCGGCGCTGTTGGTGGTAATGATGTACGTAACCGTGCGCTTCCAGTACAAATTTTCCATCGGTGCGGTGATTGCACTGTTCCACGACGTGCTTATCGTGCTGGGCTTGTTTTCACTGTTCTGGTGGCAGTTCGACCTGACCGTGCTGGCCGCAGTGCTTGCCGTTATCGGTTACTCGTTGAACGATACCATTGTGGTGTACGACCGCATTCGCGAGAACTTTCGTTCGTTGCGCAGAACCGAAACTCTCGAGGCGGTAAATATCTCCTTGAATCAGACCCTCGGCCGCACCTTGATTACCAGCTTGACCACCCTGCTGGTGCTTTTTGTGCTGTTTTTCTTTGGCGGCGAGATGATCAAGATGTTCTCTCTGGCGCTGATTCTGGGCATTATCGTGGGAACCTACTCTTCGATCTATGTGGCGTCCAATGCCGTGCTGGCACTTAATGTGCGCAAGCAGGATTTGATTCCGCCGGAGCCCGAGGTACAGGAAGGGATCACCGAGGAAACTCCATACCGCTGAGGCCTTCTGAGGGCGCAGCGCTTCGTTGTGTCCTCATTCAATATATTTACGTCATCCTGAGCGATCCTGAGCGAAGCGAAAGGGAGTCGAAGGACCTTCACCCGGCTGCAGAGGCTAAAGCACAGACGCCCAGTCACTCGCAGCCCCTGTTCTCGCGACAACTCGCCCTTCGGGTTCCCGATTTCACCTGGTGCCGAAGGGCGCTTCGGAACTCGCTCGTTTCAGCCTCTGGCTGATAACTCGCTCAAACACCCTTGCGCTAATCCTTCGCCCCTGCGGCTCACTCGGCTCGTTGCTTGACTGCTTGAACAGGAGCTGCACGCGCCTGGGCGGCTCGCCCCGTGCCGAGCGAGGTGCAGATCAGGAGTTCAAATGCCCCAGATTCTTGCGCACGATAGGCAGCATTTCTTTGAACACCTTGGGGGTAGCGCACATGATGTTGCCCGTATCCATGTACTTGTCGCCGCCATTCAAATCGCATACCAGGCCGCCGGCTTCGCGAACCAGCAGCACGCCGGCTGCCATATCCCAGGGCTTAAGGCCCATTTCGTAAAAGCCGTCATAGCGACCTGCAGCCAGCCAGCACAGGTCCAGCGCGGCCGAGCCAAAGCGGCGTATGCCAGAGGTATGGTTGGCCAGCAAATCACGGGTGCAATCCAGGTAGGCCTGGGTATGTTCGGTGGTGGCACCGCCGAAGGGAATGCCGGTTGAGAGAAGGGCGCCTTCCAGCGACTTGCGGTCGCTAACACGCAGTTTGCGGCCATTCAGCTGTGCCCCCTGGCCGCGCGAGGCGGTGAACTCGTCGTCGCGAATTGGGTCGAGTACCAGGCCGTGCTCAAGTCTGCCCTTCACGCGACAGCCAATGGAAATGGCGAACTGGGGAATGCCGCGAATAAAATTGGTGGTGCCGTCGAGGGGATCAATAATCCATTCCACATCACTTTCGGCGTTACCGAATTCGCCTGATTCCTCGCAGATAAAGCGGTGGTCCGGAAAGCGCTGCTTTAGCTCGTTTACCAGCACCTGTTCCACGGCGCGGTCTACCGCCGTGACAAAATCGGTGGGAGTCTTTTTTTCCACCTTGATCAGGTCGACATCGCGAAAACTGCGAATAATGATGTCGCTGGCCTTGCGGGCAGCAGCAGAAGCGACGCGAAGCATGGGTTGCATGTTGATTTCCGTTGGGGCTAGTACGAGAGGGCGCGAATATTACCAGAAAGGGCGCAACCTGCTTAGCTGAATGCCGGGTTTTTGTGCCAGTTCCAGGCGCTGGCAACTATTTGCTCGAGGTCGGTCCAGGCCGGGCTCCAACCCAGCACCTCTTTTGCCTTGCTGCTGTCGGCCACCAGCACCGGTGGGTCGCCGGCCCGGCGATCCTGCACCTGGTAGGGAATTTCACGCCCAACCACCTGCTGCGCAGCCTGAATAACCTGCAAAACCGAAAAACCGTTGCCGTTGCCCAGGTTAAACACCTCGGCACCCGGCTTCTGCTCAAGGTATTCCAGCGCGCCCAGGTGGGCAGAGGCCAGATCGCTCACATGAATGTAGTCGCGCACGCAGGTGCCATCAGGCGTATCATAATCATCACCAAAAATCGCCATGCTGTCACGCTTGCCGGTGATGACTTCTGCGACAATTTTAATCAAATGTGTGGCGTTTGGGGTAGATTGCCCAACGCGCCCTTTGGCATCTGCCCCTGCAACATTAAAATACCGTAAGATAACAGCATTTAATCCATGGGCAGCCGCCATGTCACGTATCATAATCTCACTCATCAATTTTGATGCGCCATAGGGGTTAATCGGTGCTTTTGGCATATCTTCAGTGATAGGTGGTATGCCATCTTCGGGCATACCATAAGCCGCGGCAGTTGATGAAAATACCAGCTGCCTAACATCTGCTGCGACCATTGCCTTGATCAAATTCAGGGTGTT
>CAKZNR010000045.1 GCA_937129725.1 uncultured Cellvibrionales bacterium
ACCAGCGCAAGGCAGCCAAGGACCCCCAGCGGTCCGAACGCCTCAGCGGGAAAGAGGATATTGCCGGTATCAAATCCCAGGCGAACGTTGCAGAAGTGTTCCTGGCCCGCGGTGATAACGGTGACCTGAGCCGCATCATCCTCCCGGTGCATGGCTATGGCCTGTGGTCCACCATGGTGGGCTTTCTTGCACTGGATGGCGACCTGAACACAGTCGCTGGTATCGGTTTTTACGAGCACGGTGAAACGCCTGGTCTGGGTGGTGAAATTGACAACCCCAACTGGAAAGCCATCTGGCAGGAAAAAGAGGTATACGACGAGGGTAATCTGGCTTTGACAGTGGTTAAGGGTGCTGTCGATCCCTCCGCTGCCAATGCAGAATACCGGGTAGATGGCCTGTCTGGCGCCACGCTCACCAGCAAAGGTGTGGACAACATGATCCAGTTCTGGCTGGGCGAAAACGGCTACAAACCCTTTATTGAAAACCTGAAAGCAGGGGAGGCCTGATCATGGCTAAGAATTACAAGGAAACACTCCTTAACCCCATCTTCGACAATAACCCCATTGCCCTGCAGATACTGGGTATTTGTTCGGCGCTGGCGGTAACTTCAAGTCTGCAGGTTACGGTGGTGATGTGTATCGCCCTGACCTCGGTGACAGCTTTCTCGAATCTATTTGTATCCATGATCCGCAACCAGATCCCCAGCAATATCCGCATCATCGTTCAGATGACCATTATTGCCTCGCTGGTTATCGTGGTAGACCAGATTCTCAAGGCCTACGCCTACGACACCAGCAAGCAGCTTTCGGTGTTTGTTGGCCTGATCATTACCAACTGTATTGTGATGGGTCGTGCTGAAGCTTTCGCGATGAAAAACCCCATGATGCCCAGCTTTATTGACGGCATCGGCAACGGCTTGGGCTACAGCGTCATTCTGCTGGGCCTGGCTTTTATTCGCGAACTGTTTGGTTCCGGCACCCTTTACGGTATTCAAATCCTGCCCGACTGGTACGTGCCAAACGGCATGTTGCTGTTGCCGCCCAGTGCCTTCTTCCTGATTGGTCTCATGATCTGGGCCATTCGCGAGTGGAAACCCGAGCAGAACGAAGAACCCGAGTTCAAGATTTGTGCTAACACCAAAGCGGCGGGGGCACACTGATGGAAAATTTGATCAGTATTTTTATTCGCTCGATCTTTATCGAGAACATGGCCCTGGCCTTCTTCCTGGGCATGTGTACCTTTATCGCGATCTCGAAAAAAATTGAAGCGGCGATCGGCCTGGGAATTGCCGTAATTGTGGTACTCACCATCACGGTGCCGGTGAATCACCTGATTCTGGCCAACCTGCTGGAAGAAGGCGCGCTTGGCTGGCTGGGTGCCAGTTTCGAGAACGTCGACCTGACATTCCTGGGGCTGCTCAGCTACATTGGTGTTATTGCCGCCATTGTTCAAATTCTGGAAATGTTCCTCGATAAGTATGTTCCCGCGCTCTACGCTGCGCTGGGCGTCTTTTTGCCCCTGATTACCGTGAACTGCGCCATTCTGGGTGCATCGCTATTCATGGTTGAGCGCGACTACAACCTGTCCGAGTCAGCCGTGTTCGGTTTTGGGTCGGGTGTGGGCTGGGCGCTTGCCATTGTGGCCTTGGCCGGCATTCGCGAGAAACTGAAATACAGCGATATCCCCGCCGGGCTGCAGGGTCTGGGCATTACCTTTATCACCGTTGGCCTCATGTCGCTTGGCTTCATGAGCTTCGGCGGCATCGACATTTAAACCGGGAGCAAATTAGCAGATGGATACAGCAGCAATTACCACCATCGTCTCCGGCGTACTGATGTTCGCCATCGTGGTGCTGGCCCTGGTGGCCATTATCCTGACGGCGCGCAAATACCTGGTCAGCTCCGGTGACGTGCAAATTAATGTCAATGGCGAAAAAGACCTTACGGTTGCCGCCGGCGGCAAGCTTCTCAACACCCTGGCCGATGGCGGGTTGTTTCTGGCATCCGCCTGCGGTGGCGGTGGCACCTGTGCCCAATGCAA
>CAKZNR010000046.1 GCA_937129725.1 uncultured Cellvibrionales bacterium
AATTGGCTGATGCGGTGGAATACCTGCAATCCGGAGAGGCAGCCAGGGAAGATTAACCGGTGAAACTTGGGCTTAAAGACAAACTGTCACTGACAGTATGCGTGATATCAGCAGCCAGCTCTGTGGCTCTGGCGCTGCTTTTGGTATTGGTGGCCCGCTATGACCTGATGGAGATGTCACGGCAAAATATCCAGGTTCTGGAGGGCAACTCCCGCGACCAGCTGGAAACCACTCTGGGCAATACCGCCGCGCAAGTGGCTTACCAGGTAGCCAACCCACTTTACTTCGAAGACTTCTCCGAGATTACCGACCGGCTTGCACTGGCCGCCCAGGACAGCCTGCTGGATGAGGTGATACTTCTGGATGCGCAGGGCAACCTGTTAAACGATGGCAGCAACTTTTTCAGCCGACTTGGTGAAAGTGCAAATATTCCTGCCGTTGCGATGCGTCAACTACAAAGCGGCGAGCCGGCGTTCGAGCAGAACGGAACCCGCGCGCGGGCCATGCACCCGGTAGAACTGGGGCAGGAAGTGCTGGGTATTTTGCTGGTATCGGCCGAAACCGCGACCCTGCTGGAAGCCTACAATATCGCCCGCTCCAATATCGCCACCTCTGCCGCCGAGCACATACGCTTTTATATCAGCCTGGCCGCGGGCGCACTGCTCGTGCTTCTGGCGATAGTCTGGTGGGTTTCGCGCATTATCGCCTCGAGGTTATACGAACCTCTGCAAGAATTGAGATCGCAGGCGGTCAAGCTTGGGCAAGGAAGCGGCGACGACATCGAGCACATCAAAAGGCGCGATGAACTGGGCGAACTGGCCGATGCCGTTTACACCATGGCGCGCGACCTGGACATGCAGAACCAGTCGGTCAAGTTTCTTGCCTTCCACGACCCCCTGACCGGATTGTTGAATCGAACCGGTTTCCAGTCGCGCATGGAAGATGACCTGGAGTACCTGGCCGACAACCAGATGCGCGGCGCGCTGTTGTTTATCGACATCGACGACTTCAAGGAAGTAAACGACTCCATGGGGCATGAAGCCGGCGACCGTGCCTTGCGAGCCATCAGCGACCGATTGCGCAAAAACCTGGGCGCCATGGACGCCGACTGGGAAATTCAGCATATCGCCCGCATCGGTGGCGACGAATTTACCCTCTTTGTTGCCCCGGTGAGCGCCGAGGCCGACATTGTGCTGGTAGTGGAAGAAATTCTCAGCGCCCTCACGGCCCCCATAATCGCCGAGAAAGACCGTATTCATATTTCGGCCAGCGTGGGCCTGGCCAACTACCCCGAAGACGGTGACAGCGTCAGCGTTCTGCTGAACAATGCCGATGCCGCCATGTATACCAGCAAACATCTGGGTAAAGGCACATACCGTTTTTACGAGCCTGAAATGAACAGCGCCCTGTTCCGTTCCAGCGTCATCAAAACCGAGTTCCAAAAAGCACTGCGCAGCGACGACCAGCTGGAACTTATGTTCCAGCCCATCGTGAACCTCGAGACCAATGAAATAGTTAGCGCCGAGGCGCTGATACGTTGGCACCATCCCAGGTTGGGCTACCTGTCACCCGAGCAGTTCATTGCCATTGTCGAACACAATGAAGTGGCGCTTTCCACCGACCTGTGGGTACTGAACAAGACCCTGTCGCTGCTGGAACAGCTCAACAAATCCGGTGCGCCGGCGGTGAGTATTTCCATCAATATTTCTGCCTCCAACCTGATGCGCAAGCAGTTCACCTCGGCGATTGCCAAAATCATCAAACACCGCGAAGTACTGGCGCAGCGTATCAAGCTGGAAATTACCGAAACCTTCCTGCACAGCGATGACAACCAGGCACACCGCAGCATGCAGCATTTGGGCGAGATGGGCTTCGAGATATGGCTGGACGATTTTGGAACGGGCTACAGCTCTTTGCGACACCTTAAAGAATTCCCGGTGGACGGCTTCAAGATTGACAAGTCGTTCATCGAAAGCCTGGCCGATTCCCCATTAAACCTGAAAATGGTCAATGCACTGACCGGGCTGGCCGAGGCCTTCTCGGTGGCTATTGTGGCCGAGGGCATTGACCGCCAGGACAGCCTGGACCTGTTGCGCGAACTGGGCATCAAGTTGGGGCAAGGCATGCTGCTGGGCACACCTGTCTCGGCGCCGGTACTTGTCACGAACCTGACCGGCTCCGAACGCAAAGGGAATGTTCATCAACTGAAGACGGACTAACTCGCTGCAATCTGTGCAGCTTTTCCACGATTCCGCTTCGCGCTACTGCTAAAATCCCTTACTTTTGGGAACCGACGCATGCCTCATCTACCTGCACGTCATCAGGGCTGGATTGCGCCCCTACTGGTACTGATTGCCGGTGTTGCCGTACTGGCTGCCGTGATCATGCTGCGCCCACAACCACCGGCCGCGCCGGATCAACCTTCGTACCTGCCACCGGTATCTGTTGTCAGCCCCTCAATGGTTGCCGAACACCCGCGTGTTGAAACCACCGGGCGGGTAACCAGCCGCTTTCAGATTAATCTGGTTGCCCAGGTGAGCGGTGAAGTGGCCAGTGTCTCGGAGAATTTTCGAGCCGGCGCAAGCTTCGCTGAGGGCGAACTTTTGCTGCAGCTCGACGACACCGACTACCTGGCGCAGTTAGCGCAGGCACAGGCCAATCTGGCAACGGCACAACAACAGCTTGCCAGCGAGCAGGGTCTGGCGCGCCAAGCACAGCGCGAGTGGCGCGATCTGGGAAATGCACAGGCCAACTCGCTGTTTCTGCGCGAACCTCAGCTGACAGCAGCCGAGGCTCAGATAGAGGCGGCTGAAGCGGCCCTTGAGCGAGCTCGAATTGACCTGCAACGAACCAGAATTACTGCACCCTTCGACGGCGTAGTAGTGGCGGTGAATGCCAACCTGGGCCAGTACGTTAACCCGGGCACCGCCCTGGCCAGCCTGAACTCCACCGCCGCACTGCAGGTCGAAACCGCCTTGAGCACTGCCGAACTGACCGCACTGGGGTGGCATCGCCAAGCCGGTAGCCTGACACAACTTCCCGATGCAAGCCTTACAGGGTCACAACTGGCAGAGCCCCTGTCGGCGCGAATCAGCCACATTAGCCCACGGCTCGACAGCATGACCCAGCTAACGCCGGTATTGCTGGATGTGCAAGAAAAAGGCGCAATGCAGTTGTCGTCCGGGCAATTTATTCAGGTGCAGCTAAAGGGACCGATACGCGAGAACCTGGCCTGGGTTGCTGAGACTGCCCTGTATGAACGCGCCTTCGTGCTAACAGCCAACGGGGGTGAAATTGCACTGGCGCCAGTTGAAATTCTGGCCAGAGAATCCGGTCGCCTGTTGTTGGCCGGCTTGCGCGAGGGTGACCAGGTGATTGTCGAGCGACCGCTTTGGGTATTCCCCGGGCAGCAGGTAGAACCTGTCCCGGTAGACTGATATGAATCGATTAACCGACTGGTTTGCCGACAATCCCATCGCCGCAAACCTGCTGATGGCCATGCTGATCATTGGCGGGCTAACGGGACTTGGCAGCATCGACAAAGAGATGTTCCCCGGCTTCGAGCAGGACACGGTGCGCATTAGCGTTGCCTATCCGGGCGCTGGGCCGCGCGAAGTGGAACAGCAAATTTGCATGCGCATCGAGGAGTCGCTCGATGGCCTCGAGGGCGTACATGAACTGACCTGCACCGCTTCGCTGAACCGCGGCGTAGCCACCGTTGAGGTAGCCAGCGGCTTCTCTACCGAGCGTATGCTGAACACAGTGAAATCGCGCATCGATTCGATCCAGACCTTCCCGGTTGCGGCCGAACGGCCCATCGTAGAGGAATCGCGCTTCACCCAAACTGTCATCAGCGTTGGCGTGTCGGGCAATGCCGACGAACGGTCGATCAAGGAGATAACCGAAAGCCTGCGCGACGAACTGTCGGGGCTACCCGACGTTCCCCTCACCCAGATCAGCGGCACCCGGCCATACGAGCTGGCTATCGAGGTACCGGAAGACCGATTGCGTGAATATGGCCTTACCCTGGATGGCCTGGCCGATATCATCGCCAGCCATTCTCTCACCGTAGCCGGCGGCCTGATACGTACCGAAACCGGCGATATCCAGGTACAGGTGCGTGAACAGGGGTATCGCGGGGAAGATTTTGCCGCCATTCCCGTGGCCACCACCGAGCAGGGTCGACAGCTGTTGCTGGGCGATATCGCCAATATTCGTGACGGGTTTGTCGAGGACGAACAGCGAGTAGTGTTCAACGGCAAGCCAACAGCCTTCATCGACATTGCGGTAACGGAAAACCCGAATGTACTGGCAACCACCCGGTCGGTTCGGGAGTTTATCGAGGAACGGCGCAAAACCCTGCCCGACGCCATTGAACTAACCGTCTGGAACGACTCCTCGCGCTATTTCAAAGACCGGCTTGCCACTCTGCAGCGCAACGGTCTAATGGGTTTGAGCCTGGTGTTTATCCTGCTGCTGCTGTTTTTGCGCCCGGCTATTGCCTGCTGGGTAGCGGTGGGTATTGCCACCTCCTTTATTGCCACCCTGTTTGTACTACCGGCCTTCAACACCTCTATCAATGTGATCACCCTGTTTGCCTTCATCCTGGTGCTGGGCATCGTGGTGGACGACGCCATTATTATTGGCGAGAACATTCACCGGGTGCAGACGCGCGGGAATTGGGGCGTTGAAGGTGTAAAAATTGGCACCCGCGAAATGTCGGCGCCGGTGTTTTTTGCGGTAATGACCTCGGTCATTGTGTTTATCCCCATGCTGTTTCTGCCGGGTGACTTTGCCGCCTTCATGGTGCCCATTGCCACCATACCCATTATCGCCCTGCTGTTTTCGTTACTGGAGTCGTTGCTGATTTTGCCGGCCCACCTGTCGCACCTGAAGCCGGAAAAAACCCGGAGCTTCCTGCCGGTGCTGCAGCGGGGCCGGCGCCGTATCGCCCGCGGCCTGGATGTGTTTCTGGTCACGGCTTACCGGCCCTTTATACGCCGCTGCCTGCACCACCGCTTTTTAACCATTGCCTCGTTCTGCTCTGTGTTTCTGGTGGTGCTTTCCCTATTCTTAGGCGGATGGGTGCGATACAGCCCTATGCCTTACGTGCCAATCGAGTTTATTCAGGCACGCGTCACCATGCCGGTGGGCACCCCCTTCAGCCAGGTGGAAGACATTTCCAGCCGCATGGAACTAGCCGCCCGCACGGCGGTAGACCAGATTGAACAGGAACGTGGCGAATATGTGCTAAGCAACCTGTTGGTGGTTGCCACGGGCAATTTTGTGGAAACCGTTGTTGAACTGACATCGCCGGAAGCACGCGAAACCAGCTCGGAAGAATTTGTCGACAAATTTGAGCAAGCAATTGGTGAAATCCCCAGCGCCGAGAACATTGATATTACCGGCGCAATCAATTTTGGCGGCGCGGCCAGTATTGAATTTCGACTGGAAGGCAACAACCTTGATAGCCTGGTGGAAGCGTCGGCATGGGTGCAGGAACAACTGGCAACCTACGCCGGCACCTACAACATTACCGACTCGCTGAACAACGGCCGGCCCGAAATGGAAGTGGTACCCAGTCCCTTGGCCGGAACACTGGGCGTATCACCTGCCCTGCTGGCACAGCAAATGCGCCAGGTGTTCTTTGGCGAGGAGATTCAGCGTATTCCCCGACTGCGCGAAGATGTGCGGGTGATGTTGCGCTACCCCGAAGACGAGCGTTCCTCTACCGCACTGCTGGACAGCCTGCGCATCCGCACGCCAGACCAGCGCGAGATTCCCTTCAACAGCCTGGCGCAAACGCGGTTTGTGGAAGGCTATGCCGACATCACTCGAATTGACGGGCGCTCTACCATTACCGTGTCCTCCGAGTATGACGAGGACGCCAGCCTGCCGGCAGACGCGGTGGTGAACGATTTTCTCGACAAGCAGATGGAAGAATTCAGACGCTTGCACCCGGGCGTTTCACTTCAGCTTGAAGGAGCCCAGCTTGAAAACCGCGAGTTCAATTCTGCCATTGTGCGACTGGGGCTTCTGGCGCTGCTGGTAATTTACGGCATCCTGGCCATCCAGTTTCGCAGCCTTTCGCAGCCCTTTATTATTCTGGCCGCAATTCCGTTCGGCTTCGCCGGCGCAATTGTTGCCCACGGCATCACCGGCCAGTCGATCAGCATGCTTTCCATGATGGGCGTATTGGCCGCTGCCGGCGTAATTGTGAACGACACTTTGGTATTGATTGACCGGGCCAACAAACTGCGCGCCCAGGGCTTTGCCCGGCATCACGCCATTGTGCAGGCGGGGCGCGACCGCTTCCGGCCAATTTTCCTGACCTCACTGACTACCTTCGTGGGCCTTACTCCGCTGATGCTGGAGAAGAGCACCCAGGCGCAGTTCCTGATTCCCATGGCAACCTCGCTGAGCGCCGGCGTTATGGCCGCAACGGTAGTTACTCTGGTAATGGTGCCCTGCCTTTATTCGATTAGCGAATCGGCCAGGATGAAGGTGAAGGGGAAAACTCTCAACTAGTTTTTGTGTCAGACACCGCAGGGGTTGTAGCTTGCTTCAAGGGTTGCGAGAAGTGCGGTGGAAGCGGGGCATCTGACCCCTTTGGGGACATAGCTCACAGCCGAGTAGACGACGAGTTTTAAAGAAGTAGGGTGTCAGACCCCTTCGGGGTCAGACACCCTTAGTTTTCGCGCCACAGGCACGAAAACTAGAGCTGAGGCCCTGCAGCGACGAGGGCAGCGCCTTCGGGGGTATCGGTAAACTTGACGAAGTTATCGATAAACAAGCCGCCCAGGTTGCGCGCACGCTTTTCCCATTCAGCAGGGTCGGCGTAGGTAGCACGCGGGTCCAGAATGCCGGCGTTAACGCCCGGCAGCTCGGACGGCACTTCCAGGTTGAACAGTGGAATCTGCTTGCTGGGTGCGTCCTCGATCGAGCCATCCAGAATGGCATCAATAATGGCGCGGGTGTCTTTCAGTGAGATGCGGTTGCCGGTTCCGTTCCAACCGGTATTCACCAGGTAGGCCTTGGCGCCAACAGCGTTCATGCGCTCAACCAGAACCTCGGCATACTGGGTTGGGTGAAGCATCAGAAATGCCGCACCAAAACAGCTTGAGAATGCCGGCGTCGGCTCGGTAATACCGCGTTCGGTACCGGCCAGTTTGGCGGTAAAGCCCGACAGAAAGTGGTACTGGGCCTGCTCGTCTGTCAGCTTGGATACGGGTGGCATTACACCGAACGCATCAGCCGTCAAGAAAATCACCTTCTTCGCGTGACCGCCCTTGGATACCGGCTTAACAATATTGTCGATGTGGTAAATAGGGTAGCTCACCCGGGTATTTTCGGTATGCGAGCCGTCGACAAAATCGAGCTTGCCGTTGTCGTCAATGGACACGTTTTCAAGCAATGCGTCGCGTCGAATGGCCGCATAGATATCGGGTTCTTTTTCGGCTTCCAGGTCGATGCACTTGGCGTAACAGCCGCCTTCAAAGTTGAAGATACCGTCGTCGTCCCAGCCGTGCTCGTCGTCGCCAATCAGCGCGCGTTTCGGGTCGGCCGACAGGGTGGTTTTTCCGGTGCCGGACAGACCAAAGAAAATTGCCACATCGCCTTGGTGACCCACGTTGGCCGAGCAGTGCATGGAAGCAATGCCCTGCAGTGGTAACAGGTAATTCATGACCGAGAACATGCCCTTTTTCATTTCGCCGCCGTACCAGGTACCGCCAATCAGTTGCATGCGCTCGGTCAGGTTAAAGGCCACAAAGGTCTCGGAATTCATATTGTGGGCTTCGAAGTCCGGGTCGCTGGTTTTTGAGGCATTGACCACCATGAAATCGGGCTCGAAAGTTTCCAGCTGTTCGTCAGTGGGACGAATAAACATGTTTTTTACAAAGTGCGCCTGCCAGGCCACTTCCATCACAAAACGCACCTTCAGGCAGGTATCCATGTTGGCGCCGCAGAACCCGTCAACCACGTAAAGCTTTTTGCCCGACAACTGATCGCCGCAACGGGCTTTCAGGTCGTTCCAAACTTCCTGGGTAATGGGCTTGTTATCGTTTTTGGCACCCTTCTCGTTCCACCAGAGCGTGTCACGGGTCGTGTCGTCTTTAACGATGAACTTGTCCTTCGGCGAGCGACCGGTGTATTCGCCGGTGAATACGTTCACAGCGCCAAGGTCTGACTCGTAGCCCTTTTCGTAACCCTCCAAAGACGGATCGAGTTCGTCCTGATACAGGAGCTCATAGCTGGGGTTGTATACCAGCTCGGTTACATTGGAAATGCCGTGGGATGCGAGAT
>CAKZNR010000047.1 GCA_937129725.1 uncultured Cellvibrionales bacterium
AGAGGGTGCCACCATTGATGCCAGCACGCTGAATGGGGACACGGTAATCATGATCGAGACGGTGACACCACCAATCGACGGAAGCGCAGGTTCTTGCCAGATACCGAACCCGGGTATCGGCTTGCCCTGTGGGGTAGCTGCACCCCTGACCTACGGTGTCGACTATGTTGCCGTTGCCGGTGACAACAGCATAACCGTTGCCCCCCGGGCACCACTGGATGAAGCCACCACCTATGTGGTTGCGCTGGCCCCCGGTATTCTCGACTCGCGCGGTGAGGCGGTTGCGCCCAGCCTGGTTTACGAGGGCATAACCGACGATGGTATCGATATCGATTTCGATGGCCTGGATAGCCTGCAGGACGCCACTAACCTCTACGAAACCATGGTGGCGATCGGCACGGGTGGAAACCCGGCCGACCCGCAAGATATGCTATTCAGTGCCGCCTGGACCACCAGTTCGGTGAACGATCACGTGGTGGCCGCCACCGGCTTACTGCTAAATACTCCGCCCGCTGTGGTTGGGGTAACGGACACCACGCTTAGTGTAGAAGCGGCGCTGATTGGCGCCGGTGTGCTTCCGCCCGCTGCTGCGGGAACAACGGCTTACAACAGCGTCAGCCTGTTTCAGGGGCAGGTGACCTTGCCCTACTACTCGGGCACGCCGGCAGACGGTTCCGACCCCATCCTGAACAACTGGCGCGCCCTTTGCGATAACCCGCTGGTGGTTGCCGTGGCGCGTGCTGCAGGCGCACCGGCTGTAGAACCATCCAATACCATCTGTTCAACCATCAACCCCGCTCTGGGCGACTATGGCCTGGACGAAGAGCGCCATCTGACCAAGTACAACCCGGTTCCTGCGGTTCGCGACAACGTGGATATCGCGGTTCAAATCACCGTGCCCGACGGTGCTGCGCCACCCAGCGGCTGGCCTGTTGTGATTATGCAGCACGGCATTACCTCCGATAAGGAAGCCATGTTGCTACTGACGGGCGCCTTGGCACAGGCTGGTTTTGCCACCTTTGCGATTGATCTGCCCCTGCACGGCAGCCGCGGGTTAACCAGTGCGGCACTTGGCGGTGCCGAGGCCAATGCCGGAATCGACGCCACGGCCTACATGAACCTGGCACAACTGTTGGTTGCACGCGATAACTTTTCGCAGAGTGTGGCCGATATCGTCGGTTTGCGCGCAGCAATCAATAACAGCATCACCGGCGCAGTGACCAATTTTGACACCAGCCAGGTTCACTATGTGGGCATGTCGCTGGGTGGCATGGTGGGTGTTGGCGCCACCGCAATTGCAAATAATCTGGGCGCGGGGCTGGACTTTGACAGCATGGTTTATGCCGTGCCCGGTGGCGGCATCGTTCCACTGCTGGTCGAATCGGGCTCTTTCGGGCCGCTGGTACAGGGTTCTGTGCTGGCCGGGGCAGGCGTCGACCTGTCTGACCAGTTTGTAGCTTTCGTGCAAACCAACGCGGGATGCGGCGGCGACCTGGGCTGCAACTTTACCGACTTTACCGCCACACTGGATGCCGCCGGGCTGGCGACTATCCAGGCCATCATTACCGAGTTTAGCTTCGCGGCACAGACTATTGTCGACTCCATTGACCCGAACAACGCCGCAAGTGGGGTGGTGACGGCCGGTGTGCCCGTGATGATGCAGGAGGTTGTGGGTGACGGTGTAAACAACCTGCCCGATCAGGTGATTCCCAACCAGACCAGTGCCGTGCCTTTCGGTGGTACCGAGCCCCTGGCTCAGTTCCTTGGGCTCTCCGCGGTGGATACCACTAACGGTCCGGCGGCGTCGGGCCTGGTGCGTTTCACTGCTGGCTCGCACGGTTCGCTGCTGGATCCGAGCTCCAATACGGCGGCAACCACGGAAATGCAGACCCTTGTAGCCACATTCCTGGCTGCCGGTGTGGTTAATCCCACCGACGCAGGTGTCGTAGCGCCTGTGCCCTGATTGAAGCAGTAACTCGATAGCCCGGCCATGTGCCGGGCTTTTTTATGCCATAGCGGGCAAGGTGCTGCGCCACCGAGGCCCCGACGGCTCTGTTAGCCATCTGGCGGCATAGGAACGGCCAGCCGGGTATAATCCCCAATTTACTGCAGAGTATTTCATGCCGCGCACCAAAAGCAGCAAACGCTGGCTGAAAGAGCATTTTTCCGATCAGTACGTGAAACAATCGCAAGCTGACGGGTACCGTTCTCGCGCCAGTTACAAGCTGATCGAAATCGATGACAAATACCGCCTGCTCAAGCCGGGTTACCGCATGCTGGATCTGGGCTGCGCGCCAGGCGGCTGGACCCAGGTGGCGGCGGAAAGAGTGGGCTCGAACGGGTTTATTCTGGCCAGCGATATCCTGCCCATGGATGCTCTGCCCGAGGTTACCTTTATTCAAGGCGACTTCTCCGCCGATCAGGTGTTTGACAGACTTCTACATCAGATAGGAGAAGACGGGCTAGACCTTGTTTTATCTGACATGGCCCCCAATTTAAGTGGGGTAAAGAACATTGATCAGCCGCGCAGTATGCTGCTGGTCGAGTTGGCATTCGATATTGCATGCCGCACCTTGCGACCCGGAGGAAGTTTCCTTACCAAGGTGTTTCACGGTGAGGGTTTTGACCAGTTTGTGCGTGACAGTCGCAGTGCATTTGGCCGAATAACCACGGTAAAGCCCTCCGCGTCGCGAAGCAGATCCAGAGAAACCTACTTGCTGGGGCGTGACTTTCTGGGATAGTGCGGGAACGGATGACTGCCACGGCAGTCCAAATTAGTAGCCGCAAAAAGGCCTTAAACAGGCCCACTGAACGAGAAAACTGAATGAATAGTGAATTGGTTAAAAACCTGCTGCTGTGGATGATTATCGCTGCCGTGTTGATCTCTGTGTTCAACAACGTCAACCAAATGCCGGCGCGGGAGTCTCTGAACTATTCCCAGTTTGTTGCCGAGGTTCAAAATGGCCGCGTCGACTCGGTGTTGATGCAGGAAGACATGATTTACGGCGAGTTGCAGGACGGCACTTCGTTTCAGGTTGTGATCCCGCCAGTTCCCGATGAAAAACTGATCGACGACCTGTACCTGAACAACGTCGAAATCGAAGCGCGCCGTCCCGAGGAACCCGGGTTGTTGATGCAGCTACTGGTTGCTTCATTCCCCATCCTGCTGATTATCGCCGTGTTTATGTTTTTCATGCGCCAAATGCAGGGCGGAGGTGGCGGCCGCGGTGGCCCCATGGCGTTTGGCAAAAGCAAGGCTCGCTTGCTGAACGAAAATCAGATCAAAACCAATTTTTCCGATGTGGCCGGGGTTGATGAAGCCAAGGAAGATGTGGAAGAACTGGTTAATTACCTTCGCGACCCGGCCAAGTTTCAGCGCCTTGGCGGAAAAATTCCCCGCGGTGTGCTGATGGTTGGGCCTCCCGGTACGGGTAAAACCCTGCTTGCCAAGGCAATTGCGGGCGAGGCCAAAGTACCATTCTTTACCATTTCCGGCTCCGATTTTGTCGAGATGTTTGTCGGCGTTGGGGCCAGCCGTGTGCGCGACATGTTCGCCGAGGCCAAAAAGCAGGCCCCCTGCATAGTTTTTATCGATGAAATCGACGCAGTTGGTCGACACCGTGGCGGAGGTTATGGCGGCGGTAACGACGAACGCGAGCAAACCCTGAACCAAATGCTGGTGGAAATGGACGGCTTCGAAGGCAATGAAGGCGTTATTGTTATTGCCGCAACCAACCGACCAGATGTACTGGATAAGGCCTTGCTGCGCCCCGGCCGTTTTGACCGCCAGGTCTTTGTCGGGCTGCCGGATATTCGCGGTCGCGAGCAAATTCTGGGTGTGCATCTGCGCAAGGTGCCGGTTGACGAAAGTGTGGATGGCAGCGTGATTGCCCGCGGCACGCCCGGCTTCTCGGGTGCCGATCTGGCCAATCTGGTTAACGAGGCTGCCCTGATGGCGGCTCGCGCCAATCGCCGCATGGTTACTATGGAAGACTTCGAGCGTGCGCGCGACAAGATCATGATGGGCGCCGAACGCCGCAGCATGGTGATGTCGGAAGAAGAAAAAGCCAACACGGCCTATCACGAGGCTGGCCACGCCATTGTGGGGTGGAAGGTACCCGAGCATGACCCTATTCATAAAGTCAGCATTATTCCGCGTGGACGCGCGCTGGGGGTCACCCAGTTTCTTCCCGAGGAAGACAAGTACAGCATGAGCCGGCGCGCCATCAATAGCCAAATATGCTCACTCTTTGGCGGGCGTATTGCCGAAGAGTTGATTAACGGCGACGAGGGCGTAACAACCGGTGCTTCCAACGACATTGAGCGCGCTACCCAGTTGGCCCGCAATATGGTGACCAAGTGGGGTCTTTCCGACAAGCTTGGGCCGCTGCACTACGGTGAGGAGCAGTCCGGTGAGGGCATGGGTTCACGGCAAAACTATTCGCTTAAAGCCTCGGACGAGATTGACGATGAGGTGCGTCGAATTGTGGACGATGCCTATGCCAAGGCGAAACAGATTCTGGAAGAAAATATGGATATTCTTCACGCCATGAAAGGCGCGCTGATGGAGTACGAAACCATCGACAGCGAGCAGGTAGATGACCTCATGAACCGTCGCAAAGTTCGTCCTCCACGCGATTGGGGGCAGGGGCCCTCGGCCGGCAGCGACGAGCCAGACTTGCCCGAAGCCTCAGCCGAAAGCGGTGAAAGCCCTATTGGTGGGCCTGCCGAAGAAAGCTAGTCGGCCGCTTCTGTTGCATCGGCCCCGCAATTGCGGGGCCGTTCTTTTTCTGGAACTGAATTGAAACTTGTCGAGCGCATACAACGCCCAAATCCCCTGGTAATGGGCATTCTCAACCTGACACCCGATTCTTTCTCGGACGGGGGGCGGCTGTTCTCGAATAACCGAACCCGGCTGGATGAGGTGCTCAAAACTGCCTCGCAAATGCAGGCCGATGGTGCCGATATTCTCGACCTGGGTGGCGAGTCGACCCGGCCCGGCGCCCAGCCGGTTTCCAGCCAGGAGGAGCTCGACCGGGTATTACCGGCGCTGGAGTGCATTCGGCGCGAGCTGGATGTAGCAATCTCCATTGATACCAGCAACCCGGAACTGATGACTCAGGCAGCTGAAATGGGCGCCGATATGCTCAACGATGTGCGTTCACTAGGCCGTACCGGTGCCCTGGAAGCCGCTGTCAATTCGGGCTTGCCGGTTTGCCTGATGCACATGCAGGGCGACCCCGGCACCATGCAGGCCAATCCGCAATATGAAGATGTAACCGGCGAGGTAGGTAGCTACCTTTCGCAGCAATTGCGTCGCTGCGAGCAAGCCGGTATCGCTCGCGAACGCATAATTCTTGACCCGGGTTTTGGTTTTGGCAAATCACTCGCTCACAACCTTCAGCTGTTGCATGAATTGCCCAAACTGGTAGAACTGGGTCAGCCACTTCTGGTTGGCCTGTCGCGCAAGCGCATGGTGGCCGAGCTAACTGGCAGGCAAGCGCCCGAAGACAGGCTGGCAGGCAGTTTGGCGCTGGCACAGGTTGCGCTGGATAAGGGCGCCAGAATTATCAGATGCCACGATGTCGCACCCACCTGCGATATGATGCGCACCTGGAACGCAATAAGACATAACGACATCCCATGAGTAAAAAATATTTTGGCACGGACGGCATTCGTGGCCGTGTTGGCGAAGGCGCCATTACGGTCGACTTCATGTTGAGGTTGGGCTGGGCCGCCGGCAGGGTAATGGCCGAAGAGGGCGGCAGGAAGCGAGTACTGATTGGCAAGGACACGCGGCTTTCCGGCTATATGTTCGAATCGGCGCTGCAGGCCGGGCTGATCGCTTCAGGGGTAGAGGTAGGGCTAATGGGGCCAATGCCTA
Organism: uncultured Cellvibrionales bacterium; assembly: GCA_937129725.1. Classification (GTDB taxonomy): domain Bacteria; phylum Pseudomonadota; class Gammaproteobacteria; order Pseudomonadales; family GM7GCV1; genus JABJGI01. Next base: position 5,885 of record CAKZNR010000047.1, read on the forward strand.
CGCCTGCTGTTGCCTATCTCACCCGCACTTTCCATGCCGATGCGGGCATTGTGATAAGCGCATCCCACAACGGTCACGAAGACAATGGCATCAAGTTCTTCTCGGCCGGCGGCTACAAGCTGCCCGACGAGGTAGAGCTGAAAATTGAGCAGCAACTGGATCAGCCCATTGAAACCCTGGCGTCCAACCAGTTGGGCAAGGCCTTCCGTATCGCCGACGCCGCCGGCCGTTATATTGAGTACTGCAAAAGCACTGTGCCGCGCGACACTGATCTGGGCGGCCTGAAAATTGTGGTGGATTGCGCACACGGTGCCACCTACCACATTGCTCCTAAAGTGCTGCGTGAGCTGGGTGCCGAAGTAATCGCCATGGGTGTCGAACCCGACGGCGTGAATATCAACCGTGATTGTGGATCCACCTCGCCCGAGCTGCTTCAGAAGCGGGTGCTGGAAGAAAACGCCGACCTGGGCGCCGCTTTCGACGGTGATGGAGACCGGTTGATTATGGTAGATGGCAAGGGCAACCGCATTGATGGCGATATGCTGTTGTATCTGATTGCCCGTTTTCGCAAGGAAACCTCTGGCTGTGCCGGCGTGGTGGGTACCCTGATGACCAACCTGGGAGTGGAAAACTCGATTCGCGACCTGGGTGTTGGTTTTGCCCGGGCCAAAGTGGGTGACCGCTACGTGATGGAAAAAATGCGCGAGCTGAATTTTCACCTGGGCGGCGAATCCTCTGGCCATATCATTTGTGCCGACAGAACCACCACGGGCGATGGCGTGGTTTCGGCACTGCAGGTTTTGTCAGCCTGCCGCTACTTTGATGTAGGCCTTGAAGAAGCCGTGTCCAGCGTGAAGATGTACCCTCAGGTTTTGCTTAACGTTAACAGCCGAGGCAAGTCCAACCTCTGCGAAGATGCCACCGTGCAGGAAGCTACCAACCAAGCGGAAAGCCAACTGGGAGATCGTGGCAGGGTGTTGCTGCGTCCGTCTGGCACCGAGCCTCTGGTGCGGGTAATGGTGGAAGGTGAGGACAAGTTGCTTGTTGAGCAGCTGGCGAAACAGGTTGCCGCCGTGGTTGAGCAAGTCGCGGGTGCATGAATCGCTTGAGCGCATAGGGCATCTCCGTTACCATTCACGCCCATTTTTTCGCGGTTGGCCATAGGTAAAAATGTACGTTCTGGGAAACTGGAAAATGAACGGTTCTCCCGAACTGCTGGAGCGCTTTACCGGGCCCCTGACTGCGCTGCAAGGCGAGTTGTCGTCGCAGGCGCATATAGGTTTGATACCGCCGGCAGGCTTGCTTGGAAAGTTTCCGCCCAACTGCGAGTTTATGCTGGGCGCACAGGATGTGTCCGAGTATGAAGATGGAGCCGACACCGGCGACACCTCGGCCAGTTTGCTAAAGGCTCTGGGCTGCAAGTTGGCGCTGGTAGGGCATTCCGAGCGACGCCAGCTGTTTGGCGAGAGTTCAGCCCGGGTAGCAGCCAAGGCGTCGCGCGCTCTGAAACAGAAGCTAACCCCGGTAATTTGCCTTGGCGAAACCTGGGAGCAACGCGAAGCGGGTGATACCTGGCAGGTGCTGACCGACCAGTTGGCGCCCGTTCAGCAACAGCTGCAGGGTGAACTGGCCAGGTGCATCATTGCCTACGAACCGGTCTGGGCCATTGGCACAGGAAAAACGGCATCGCCGGAACAGGCGCAGGAAGTGCACGCCTGGATACGCGAGAAAATTGGTTTGCATCAAGTCGCGCTGCTGTACGGCGGCAGTGTCAAGCCGGAAAACGCGGACGAGTTGTTCGCACAAAAGGATATCAACGGAGGCCTGATAGGTGGTGCCTCCCTGGATATCGAGAGTTTTGAAAAGATCTGCCGGGCCGGAGCTCGGCAAAATAAATAGGCGAGAAAATGCTGACAACAGTACTGGTAGTAGTTCATTTCATCGTTGCCGCGCTGATTATTGCGATGGTTCTGATGCAACAGGGTAAGGGTGCCGACATGGGCGCCTCTTTCGGTGGTGGTGGCGGCAATACCGTACTGGGCGCCGCCGGCGGTATGTCGGTGTTTGCGCGCGGCACAGCCATCCTGGCCACCATCTTTTTTGTAACCAGCTTTGCGCTGGCGCTTTCGGCGCGTAACTCGGCAGTTGACGGGTTGCAGGAAGATATTCCCTTCCTCGAGACCGTACCCCCGAGCGAAACAATCATTGATGAGGTTCCCGTCGCCCCGGCAGAGCCAGTTAACGCATTTGAATTCGGCGATATCCCTTCTGCGCCTTCAGGTGATCAGGTAGAATCCGCCCCCGCTGGCGACATTCCCCAGGCGCCGCAGTAATTATGAACAAAGCCCAAGTGGTGGAATTGGTAGACACGCTATCTTGAGGGGGTAGTGGCGCAAGCCGTGCCGGTTCAAGTCCGGCCTTGGGCACCAACTTTAAAAGAAACCTGCGGACCTGCGGGTTTTTTTATGCCACGAGTTGGCCGGTAGACGCCGGACTAATCCGGCCCGCAGGCGGGCGTTCGAGCGCTGCGAAGCGGTGCTTCGGTCGCTCTCACCCAGCCTTGGGCACCATCAACATCAGAAAAAAAGCTCACCATCGGTGGGCTTTTCTCGTTTTGGGGAATAGGTCAGGGGCCTGCCTGCCTGCCTGCTCGATCTTTGGTGCGCAAGGGGTATAGGTTGCGTCCTCGCAGGCGCGTCGGAACTGCGACGCGATGCGTCGGTTTCCTCCGCCCGGCCTTGGGCACCATAAATCTGAAGAACCCGCTGATGTGCGGGTTTCTTTTTGGCACCGAGTTTCTGCCGAACTAATCCGGCCCGAACACGGGCCGACCAGTTCGAAAATTTCGACAATACTGTGCAAATGCAGCTACTTTTTTGGTTGCTGATTTACTGCGAATATTGGTTTCAACAGGAGGGCAGGTGATTACCTCTCTCTCACCAATCAAGGAGGTTGAAATGCTTAATATTCGAACAGCGGAATCGCGTGGAAAGGCCAATTTTGGCTGGCTGGACAGCAAACACAGCTTTTCTTTTGGTTCCTATTACCACCCGGATCACATGGGCTGGTCCAGCTTGCGCGTGATTAACGACGACAGGGTTACTCCAGGCGCGGGTTTTGATACGCATGGACACAAGGACATGGAAATTATCAGCCTGGTCACGCAGGGAGCTATGGAGCATCGCGACAGTATGGGCCACATTCAGCACCTTCCCACCGGGGAATTCCAGTTGATGTCGGCTGGCCGGGGTGTAACCCATAGTGAATACAACGCCTCGAAATCTGACCCACTGAAATTTCTGCAAATCTGGATTGAGCCCAACGAAACCGGCGGCGAGCCCGGCTACCAGCAGAAGGCGTTTGGTCGTACAAATGGCCTGACACCAATCGCAACCCAGGATGGCAGAGACAGCAGTTTGCGTATTCGGCAGGATGCTCAGCTTTCACAGCTTGTGTTGCAACCTGGCCAGAACGAAAGTCTCGTTCTCGATCGGTCGCGTCGCTACTACCTGCATCTGGTTGAGGGAGAAGCTTTGGCAGGTGATATACCTTTGCGTTCCGGCGACGGTTTGCGGGTAGCGGCTTTGGACGAGTTAAAGGTATCCAGTGCGGGAGACGAACCCCTGTGGGCCCTTTGGTTCGACCTTCCCTGAGCGGGGGGTTGCCGTTCTGTGCCACCCCTTCTCAGCCTATAATGGCGGGTATGAACCAAAATATTTACATCGCATTTGAAAAAGCCTGGGCTGGTCGTGAAGACCGGCCTTTTTTGTTACTGCCGGAGGGTGAGACTCTTTCATACGCCCTGGTAAAAGAGATGGCGGCACGTTTTGCCGCGCTGTTGCGCGAGCAGCAGAACGAGCCTGGGGAATGTCTCCCCCAACATTTTCGTCGAGCGGAGCGTCAGGGAAAGGATCTGGAATCCTGGGGATGTCCTCCTTTCTAGCCACCCAGCACTCTGGGATGGGCGACCCGAAACCCCGAGCGGCATCGCTCATCAGCAGGAGCCTGTTCTCGAGGTTGTACGACTTGCCGAGGTTGTGACGCGCCACCATGGTGGTGGCGTCCCCGAAGACGGCGTCCCAGAAGCCACTCGCGCTCAGGCACGCGCACAGAGAGAGCGCGTGCTGAAGAAGCACGCGGTAGCATCGAAGAGAAGCGTCCATGAGGAGCTTTCTACCGCGGAGACCGCCCTTAACGAAGCATTCCAGATCGTTCTCAGGAAGATCTGCCACCCACTCGGCGTCATGATTCGCGAGATCCGCGATCCATTCGCGAGTCAGGGTTTCCGGCACGTTGAGGTCCCAAAGTGCCGCGATGGCCTTCAGAGCCTCGACAACAACCACGAGGTTGATACCGTTTCCCGACTTGTCCAGGAGGCCCTGCATGAGCCGAAGCTCGAGGTCGCCGAATGTGTACGGCGCGGCCATGGGGCCCGCGAGGCCCCCGAGGATCACCTGGTGAGACGAGGGCTCGAATAGGCTCGTGTGGCGAGTGGGCAGCTCCAGAATGTAGAGGTCACACTCCCTTGGGAGCCCGACAAGCCATTGCTGCGCTTCCCCGAAAGTGAACTGTCGAACGACTTTCGGATCCAAGTAGCGCTGCATCTCTCGCAGACGGCACTCTTCACGAGATGGGGACGTGTTCTGCGGCCTTTCGGCTGCACCCAGGCCGAGCACGTTGGGGTCCCAATGGACCCAGAAGTGATCCCTCGGATAGTCGGAGGTCGCCTGAGGCCACCCACCGGGAGGTGGGCGCCTTTGGGTGCGCACGAAGTTGCGGCGCGATCGTCCTGTTTTGACGTCGACGCCGATGATCGCTTCAGGGGGCACGAGCCGATCTATCAGAAAGGCGTTTGCCCGCGTCCGATAGATCTGGCCGCCCGCCCGAAGGGCAAGTGCGGTGCTGACGATCACAATCGCCTGCGACTCG
>CAKZNR010000048.1 GCA_937129725.1 uncultured Cellvibrionales bacterium
TGAACCAGGCAGCGCGGAGATTGGTCGGGATGCCGGATTGATGGCGGGTGTGGCTGAACAGTCGGTTGCCTTGCAATACGATCTGCAACCCGCATTCCAGGTGCTTATCGATTTTACCGTTCCTGCCGCCACCATGGCTCACCTCGACTTCTGCGTGCAAAACCGCCTGGCAATGGTTATCGGAACCACCGGGCTCGAGCCAGAACAGCTCGACTCGTTGCAGCAGGCCGCCACTCAAATTCCGGTTTGTTTCGCAGCTAATTACAGCACAGGCGTCACCCTCTGCCTGGCACTTGCCCGGCAGGCAGCCCGGGTACTGGCCGCCGATTCGGATATCGAAATATACGAAGCCCATCACAAGCACAAGGTTGATGCGCCTTCGGGCACGGCCCTGGCGCTGGGCAATGCAGTGGCCGATGAGCTGGGCTGGAATCCGCAAACGGCCTTTGTCATGGATCGCAAGGGCATCACCGGGCCTCGCCAGGGCAATAGCATCGGTTTTTCCGTGTTTCGCGGAGGCGATGTGGTGGGGGATCACACCCTCACCTTTGCTGCGGAGGGCGAACGGGTAGAAATTACCCACAAAGCCAGCAGTCGTCAGTCGTTTGCCCGCGGGGCCCTGCGTGCAGCTCACTGGATTGTGCAGCAGCCGGCCGGGCTCTACAGCATGAGCGACGTACTGGGCATTTAGCTGCCACGCTTGCCTACAAGAAATTCAGCTGTCTGGTTTTTGCCGCCGGCCCATGCAAAATGCCCGCATGAAAAACCTTCCCAGCAAAACCTGCGCTGTGTGCCAGCGGCCCTTCGATTGGCGCAAGAAATGGTCCCGCTGCTGGAGCGAAGTAAAATACTGTTCTGAACGCTGCCGGCGGTCGCGAAATCGTGGCAGCTAAGTGGCTTGGGCGGTTGCGCCCGGCCCGTCGTGTCAGGTTGCTGCTTGGCGACCAGCTCAATTCCCGCCACAGCTGGTTTGACGAAACCGACGCCGACACGCTCTACCTGATCGCCGAGCTGCATCAGGAAACCAGCTATTGCGTGCATCACATCCAGAAGGTGGCGGCTTTTTTTGCTGCTATGCAAGCCTTCGCCGCGCAGCTTGACCAGCAGGGGCATTCGGTGCTTCACCTGACTTTGGACGATACCTCTGGCCTGGATTTACCCGGGCTAATCAGTCTTGTTCTGCAAGAAACCGGTGCCTGCCGGTTCGAGTATCAGTCGCCAGACGAATACCGATTGCAGCAACAGCTTGCACAGCTGGTTCATGAACTGCCCGATGCTGTTGAGGTAAGCTGCTGTGACAGCGAGCATTTTCTGTTGGCTCGGGAGGAAATTTCGCAGTACCTGCCCGATAGCGGCTCGCCGCTGATGGAAACCTTCTACCGCAAACTGCGCAAACGTACCGGCTATCTGATGCGCGGCAGCCAACCCGAGGGGAATCAGTGGAACTTCGATAAGGAAAACCGGCAGGATTTGCCCGACGAGGTAGATATTCCAGCTCCCCTTACCTTTGCCAACCCGGTGGGCGAGATTCTGGATCGCATTGAGCGCCACTCGGTGCAAACCATGGGTCGCATCAGCGAGCGGTCGCTGGGCTGGCCGGTTACCCGGCAGCAATCGCTGCAGTTACTGGAATTTTTTGTCGGCCATTGCCTGGCCGATTTTGGCCGCTACCAGGATGCGCTGAGCGACCGCGGTTGGTCCCTTTTCCATTCGCGGCTGTCTTTCAGCCTGAACAGCAAGATGCTGTCGCCGGCCGAGGTTTGCGAGCGGGCAATTCAACAGTGGCAAGGGGGCGAGGATATCAACCTGGCTCAAGTCGAGGGCTTTGTGCGACAAATCATCGGCTGGCGCGAGTACATGCGCGGCATTTACTGGACGCGCATGCCAGATTACGCCAACCGCAATGCGCTGGAGCACCAGCGCGACTTGCCGGCCTGGTACTGGAACGGCGAAACGGGCATGAAATGCTTGCACCAGGCGGTGGGTCAGTCGCTCGATCATGCTTACGCACACCACATTCAGCGGTTGATGGTAACGGGCAACTTCGCCCTGCTGGCCGGTGTGCATCCCGACCAGGTAGATGCCTGGTATCTGGGCGTGTATATCGATGCCATCGAATGGGTAGAAATCACCAATACGCGGGGTATGAGCCAGTATGCCGACGGCGGCGTGGTAGCGACCAAGCCCTATATCTCGTCGGCAAACTACATCGACAAAATGGGCAGTCACTGCGGGACTTGTCGCTATGACCCAAAAAAGCGCTGGGGCGAGGGTAGTTGCCCCTTCAACAGCCTTTACTGGCATTTCATTGACCGCCATGCCGGGCGGTTGCAGGGTAACCGACGCATGAGCATGGTGTTGGCCAGCTGGAAAAAGCGCAAAGACGAAGATCGCCAGGCTATCCTTGAAACTGCGGAACACTACTTGCAGAACATCGACAACCTTTAACCGAAGCTCAGGCTACCAGCAGCACCAGCGGCAACCAGATAAAAGAGAGCAGGGTGCCAAACCCCAGGATGGCGGCGGTGAGATCGCTGGCGATATTGCGCGACATCAGCAGGGCCGCGCCGGTAACCATGGGCGGTGTGGCAGCCTGAAATACGCTGGCCAGCTGAATATCTGCATCAACTCCCAGTGTTTGGGCCGCCGCCAAAACTACCAGGGGCAACAACAACATCTTGATGACAAGCGCGGCAACCAGCGGGCCTATATGGTGGCGCGGCAGTAAAAAGCGGAACTTCATGCCAATGCTCAGCATGGTTAAGGGTATTACCAGTTTCGATATTAGTAGCAGGGGCTGTTGCACAGGTGCCAGCCACTGGGCGGGCAGCAGCATGGCCGCTACCAATGCCAGCAGTGGCGGAAAGGAAAGAATATCAATAAGCATTTTTCCCGGATGCAGTTTCTCGCCGCTCTGCAGCGACACCACCAGCAAAGCATAGCTGCTCAGCAGGATAAAGGTTCCAAACTGGTCAAAAAGAATGGCGTAGGTCAGTGGCTCCACACCGGCCAGTGTTTTCAGCATGGGTACCCCGAGAAAGCCGGTGTTTCCCAGGGCGGTCAGTATCAGCAGTGCGCACCGGGTTTCCCGGTCTATCCCTGTTAATCGCGCCAGCAGAACCACCGCAAGGATAGCCACAGCCGCACAGCCGTATGCGGCCAGCACCGGCAAGCCAGCGCTGGCACTTGTGTCGAGGAAGGGCACCGTGGCCAGGATAAGTGCCGGAAATACCAGCCGGATCGCAACCATATTTAGTTGGTGCGGCAAGTTTTCCGGTACCCGCCCCGTATGTTTCAGGGCATAGCCAGCGGCAAAGAAAAGCAGTATCGGCCAGAGTTGAAGTAACGCCATCAGCAGAGCAGTTGCCTCGAAAAATCAGTTGGCAAATAAAAGAAAAGCCCCGCGTGGGGGCTTTTCCGGTTTTGCCGCAAAGCTGGATTTTAACCAGTCGGCTAATTTCAGGCTAGCCAACCTCGGCCAGCTTTTCTTCCTGTTGTAGCTGCTGCTTGAAGCGTTTGCGCCAGGCGTGCAGCAGCGGCTCGGTATATCCACTGGGCTGGCGTTCACCCTGAAATATCAGGTCGCACGCGGCCTGAAACGCCATGCTCTGTTCGTAGTGGGGTGCCATGGGCCGGTAATCCGGGTCGCCGGCGTTTTGTTCGTCCACTACCCTGGCCATGCGCTTGAGTGTTTCCAAAACCTGCTCGGGTGTGCAAACCTCGTGCAACAGCCAGTTGCAAATGTGTTGGCTGGAAATGCGCAAAGTGGCGCGGTCTTCCATCAGCCCCACATTATTGATATCGGGCACCTTCGAACAGCCAACGCCCTGCTCAACCCAGCGAACCACATAGCCCAACAGCCCCTGGCAATTGTTGTCCAGCTCTGCCTGAATATCCTCATCGCTCATGCTGTCCACATCCGGATGCAGGGGCACACTCAGGATGTCATCCAGGCTGGCAAGTTCGCGCTGCTTGAGTTCCTGTTGGCGCGCGGCGACATCAATCTGATGGTAGTGCATGGCATGCAGGGTGGCGCCATTGGGCGAGGGCACCCAGCCAAGTTTCTCCGTGCGCAACGGGTTGATGCCCACGCCAATGCCCATGCCCGTTTTGGAAACCCAGATGTGGTGTGCCGATAAATAGTTTTCCAGTGTGAGATTTTCCGATATCGGGTTTGAGGCCGGCAGCACGCAGGAAAAAGTGTCGCGCCATACTACACCCTGGTGAAATGACTGGGGCATGCTGTCAAAGCGGTTGATCACCATGTCTACCTTGCCCAGTTCCACGTCGTTGAAGGACACGTCGCTGGGAGTAAGGATGTCGAGCACAATGCCCGGGGCCTGATTGCGCAGGTGGGCCAGCAGCGACGGCAGCAGAGTCATCTCGGCATAGTCGCTGGCCATAATGCGAAACACCCGGTCACTGGTTGCCGGGTCGAAGGCTTCCTCGGGCGTGACCGCCTTTTCCACGTTGGCTAGAATTTCCCGCACCAGCGGTTCCAGCTCCTGGGCTCGTTCGGTTGGCACCATGCCCTCGCTGGTGCGAATCAACAGCGGATCGTGGAACAGCTCGCGCAGGCGCTTCAGGCCGCTGCTCAATGCCGGTTGGCTCATCCCCAGTTTTTGTGCAGCCCGGGTGACATTGCGCTCGCGCAGCAGCGCGTCGAGAAATACCAATAGATTCAGGTCGATACGGGAAAGATTCATGGCGTTATTGTGCGCCGAATCATGTCGTGGGTAAATGATAGATTGCGCGGCGATTCATTCTATGAATGATGGAATAGCCATCAAATGGTGCGGTCGGTGAGTTGCACTAAACTGCACAATAACCTCTTTGTGCAGTTGCTCAATAGGTGGGCTTTCGATACCATGGGGCGGCCAAGTCCGCTGCGCCGACAGCGCACGTCTGCCTTCTTCACCAGTGCGAATGCGACGAACACCACCGATATTTACAGGACACCCATGAGCGACACTAGCCCCAACTCCAACAATGCCAACAAAGTGGAAGCCAGCGCCAACGAATTTGCCCAGCAGATGAATGAAATGGGCAAGCAAATGCTGGGGGCCATGTTTACCCAGAACAGTGAGCTGTTCAAAACCGGCGGCAGCATGGACCCGTTCAATCTGGGTAACGCCTACTACGAAGCCATGATGAGCCTTTGGCGTAACCCTACTGCTGCCATCGATGCGCAAAAAAAGTACCTGGCCGATTCCCTGCGGCTTTGGCAATACACCACCAACCGCTTGATGCAGGGCGAAAGCGACGAATCCGAGCCGGTGATTCAGCCCCAGCGGGGAGATAACCGCTGGCGTGACAATGACTGGAGCCAGAATGTTCTGTTCGACTACATCAAGCAGTCCTACCTGCTGGCGGCGCGCTGTATTGAAGACACGGTAGAGGGCGTGGAAGACCTTGAAGACAAAGACCAGAAACGCCTGGCCTTTTTTACCAAGCAATTGATCGACGCCATGGCGCCCACCAATTACCCCACCACCAACCCTGAAGTGGTTCGCGCCACGCTGGAAAACCGCGGGGAAAACCTGGTTGCCGGCCTGCAGAATTTCGTTCGCGACATGGAAGAGGGCGACGGCAAACTGCGTATCGCCATGACCGACCCCAACGCGTTCAAGCTGGGCGAAAACGTCGCAACATCGCCGGGCAAGGTGGTCTATCAAAACCGCATGTTCCAGTTGATCCAGTACGCTCCCTCGACCGAAGAGGTCTACAAGCGCCCGCTGCTGATCACTCCGCCCTGGATCAACAAGTTTTATATTCTCGACCTGCAACCAAAGAATTCCATGATCAAGTGGCTGGTCGATCAGGGCCACACGGTGTTCGTCATTTCCTGGTACAACCCCAGCGAGGGTGAAGGCAAGGATGTCGGCTTCGAAAACTACATGCTGGAGGGTATCTACGACGCGCTGGACGCCGTTGAGAAGGCCACCGGCGAATCCGACGTCAACATTGTCGGTTACTGTATTGGCGGAACCCTGCTTGCGGCTACCCTGGCCCGCATGGCCGAGCAGGACAACCAGCGCATCAAAAGTGCCACCTTTTTCACCGCCTTGATCGACTTTGAAGAGCCGGGCGACCTGGGCGTGTTCATTGATGACGTGCAGGTGTCGCAGCTGGAAGCAAACATGTCCGACAAGGGCGTGCTCAACGGCAAAAGCATGTCCGGTGCCTTCAACATGCTGCGCTCCAACGATCTGATCTGGTCGTTCTACATTAACAACTACCTGTTGGGTAAAGACCCCACCGTGTTCGACCTGCTGTACTGGAACTCGGATTCAACCAACATGCCCGCGCCCATGCACAGCTTCTACCTGCGCAACATGTACTTGGAAAACAAGTTGTGCAAACCCGGTGGTGTCGAGATGGGTGGCGTTTCCATTGATGTCAGCAAAATCAAGGTGCCGGCCTACTTTATCTCGGCCAAAGACGACCACATTGCACCCTGGAAATCGACCTATCAGGGCGCCAAACTGCTGAACGGCAAGGTGCGCTTCGTGTTGGGCGGTTCCGGCCATATCGCCGGAATAGTTAACCCGCCGGTGAAAAACAAGTACGGTTACTGGGTTGGGCCGCAAAGCCTGCCAGAATCTGCCGACGACTGGTTTGAGAAAGCAAAACAGCACGAGGGCAGCTGGTGGGGCGACTGGCACAACTGGATGACCCGCATGAGCTCGGCCAAGGTGCCGGCTCGCGTGCCGGGTGACGGCGCACTGGAAGCGATCGAAGAGGCTCCGGGCAGTTATGTTATGAAACGCATTTAGCGGGGGCTTCTGCGTTAATTAAGTGAGAAGGGGCCAAGCCCGCGGGAGGGAAGATGACCAGAGTGGCATTGGTAACGGGTGGAACACGCGGTATCGGGGAAGCGATTTGTACACGCCTTAAAAAGGCCGGCTACCAGGTGGTGGCATCCTATGCCGGCAACGACGACGCTGCGGCTAAGTTTACCGTACGCAACGGTATTCCGGCCTACAAGTTTGATGTGGCCAGTTTCGAAGAGTGCCGCGATGCCATTGCACGCATCGAGCAGGAAGTGGGCCCCATCGATGTTCTGGTAAACAACGCCGGTATTACGCGCGATGGCACCCTGCACAAGATGCCTGTAGAAAACTGGCAGGCAGTTATTCGTACCAATCTGGGTAGCTGCTACAACCTGTGCCGCAATGTGATTGAAGGCATGCGCGAACGCCAGTTTGGCCGCATTGTGAATATCGGCTCAATCAACGGCCAGGCCGGCCAGTACGGGCAGGTGAACTATGCCGCAGCCAAATCGGGCATTCACGGCTTCACCAAGGCGCTTGCACAGGAAGGTGCGGGGCAGGGCATTACGGTAAATGCCATCGCGCCAGGCTACATCGGCACCGACATGGTTACGGCAATACCCGAGCGGGTATTGGAAAAAATTGTTGCCCGCATTCCGGTAGGGCGCTTAGGCCATGCCGATGAAATTGCACGTGGTGTCGAGTTTCTCGTCGCCGACGATTCGGGATTTATCACCGGGTCGACCCTGTCCATCAACGGCGGGCAGCATATGTATTGATACCGGCTAGAGGCTGGTGTCCCAACGGGAAGTAATATGAGTGAATCTGAACCCAGAATTATCAAGAAGTACCAAAACCGGTGCCTTTACGACACCAGCCTTAGCAAATACATCAGTCTTTCCGACCTGAAAGATCTGGTATTTCGCCAGGAGCCTTTCGAGGTTCGCGAGGTAAAAACCGATAAGGACATCACTCGTCAGGTATTGCTGCAAATCATTGCCGAAGAAGAGAACGAGGGCGATCCGCTCTTTACCACCGATGTGCTGATGAAATTTATTCGCATGTATGGCGATTCGGTTCAGGACGTCTTTAGCCGTTACATGGAAAAGAGCATGGGTTATTTCGACCAGCAGTCGCGCCAGGTAATGGAGCAGTGGTCCGACTCGCAGCAACTCAACCCCATTTCAGTTTGGTCCGACATGGCCAAGAAAAACATGGAGTTGTGGCAGGGAACCCAGCGAAACATGCTGATGAAGGCCGTGGGGCTGACACCAGACAAAGACGAGGAAGGCGAAGAGCCAACCAAATAGAGGCCGTGTCCGTCACCCTTTGGGCGGCATAAAACCTGTAGTTACATCATTATCCGGTTTGACATTGATGCACCGCCTCATTAAATTGGGGCAGTGCATCAAACGCTGCCGGTTGTCACCGGATTTTCCGGCAGAATTGCCCATTCACCCTCTCTGTTCACGCTCGCTAAGGAACATTAATGTCTAAACGTATTGCTCTGGTCACCGGTGGTATCGGCGGTATCGGTACTGAAATCTGTAAAGCTCTCTACAACCAGGGCCGCACCGTCGTTGCGGGCCACCTTCCCCAGGAACAGCAGCAGGCAGAAGAGTGGAAAAAAAACTTGGCCAGCGAAGGCTTCCAGTTTGAAATTGCTTCCGGGGATGTGTCTTCGTTTGAATCCACCACCGAAATGCTGGCCGACATTACCAGCCGCGTGGGCCCCATTAGCATTGTGGTGAACTGTGCCGGCATTACGCGCGACAACTTTCTCAAGAAAATGCCGCAGGAAGATTGGCAGGCGGTTATCAATACCAACCTGAATAGCCTGTTTAACGTTAGCCGCCAGGTGGTGGAGCCGATGGGCGACAGCGGCTGGGGCCGAATCGTGAATATTTCCTCGGTTAATGGCCAGAAAGGCCAGTTCGGGCAAACCAACTATTCAGCAGCCAAAGCAGGTGTGCACGGTTTCACCATGGCGCTGGCGCAGGAAATGGCGCGCAAGAAGGTCACGGTTAATTCGGTATCGCCCGGCTACGTGGAAACACGCATGACCGCGGCCGTACCAGAAGAGATTCGCGAGCAAATCATTGCCCAGGTGCCCATGGGCCGAATGGCACAGCCGGCAGAAATTGGCCACGCTGTTGCCTTCCTGTGCGACGACGACTCGTCCTATCTCACCGGTATTAACCTGCCGGTAAACGGTGGGCTTTATATGAGCTAACGCCCGCAATGGCGCGCAAGCCGGGGTGTCCGGGCTTTATTTTGCGGGTATTTTGGTGCATAGCACAAAAAAGTTCTTGACTAGACCTTGAAAGTCGCTAGACTGGTTCCATATAGTGCAGTGCACAAATAGAAAACTCTCTGTTTTGAAACAAACTTTCCGCCCCCACGGACATTTAGGAGAATATTATGCAAACCGATTATCTGAACTCTGTATCACTGTTTGGTAAAGACTACATCACCGCTGCTAAAGAGCTGGTTGATATCAACGGCAAACTGATGAGCAAAGTACTGGAAAGCCAAATTGGTCTGGCCAACCTGTACGTTGAAGGTTCTGAAAAGCAACTGGAAGTAGCCAAGTCTTCTTCAGACGCCAAAGACTTCATCTCTGCTCAAACAGCTCTGGTTGAAGAATTCACCGCCAAGCTGACTGAAGCTGCCCAGGCCAACTCTGCAGTTGCCCAGGAAGTTTCTGAAGAACTGAAAGCATGGTTCGAGAAAAGCGTTGAGAAAGGCGTGAAGTCAGCTGACGAAGCTGTTCAGGAAGTTGTTAAGCAAGCCCAAGCTGCTTAATCCTGAGTCTTTCCAAGACAGAAAAGCCCGGCTATATGCCGGGCTTTTTTGTGTGTGAAGAAAAAAGGCTGTTCCTAAAGGGAGCTGCGGTGGCGCTGGGCAAGCCGGCGGCGGCAGACGCAGTCGGTGTGGAGCAATCAGACCGGCAAGCCGAAACGGACGAATGGCGGCGAGGAACAGCGCTGGAGGTGTCTGAGCGAAGCGAGTTCTCCAGCGCCCTCGGCGATATCGTTCTTTGAGGGAACCCGAAGGGCGGCCGGGTCGCGGAACACTGGCTGCGTATGTCGATGACCGGCTGAAAATTTCCTACTGCAAATTCTCAGACACCGCGTCTTCCAGACTAATGCCGGTGCGTTCCGCATAACTCAACCACTCGTGCCAAAGTGATTCGGCCAGCTCCGGGTATTCTTCGGATAGATCGGTGGTTTCGCCAGGGTCGTCGGCCAGATTAAACAGCTGCGGCTGACCGTATACCCTGTCGGTTTTCCACCAGGCAAGCTTCCAGTCGCCCATTCGCACAGAGCTGGCACCCAGCCGCGGTTCAATATAGGTGTGGAACGCCAGTTGATCGTCGGCGTACACGGGCTCGCCCGCGCTCAAAAGTGGCCAGGCCGATACACCCTGAATGGGCAACACTTCGCGGCCCATAAAATTGCCCTGGTGGCCCTCAACACCCGTCACCTCAAGTACCGTCGGCAGAATATCCATCACCTGGAAAAACTCCGGGTTGACCTCGCCGGCCGGCACCTGTCCGGGCCAGCGGGCAATAAAGGGCACCCGCGTGCCGCCCTCGGTGGAAAAGGTTTTTATCAGGCGAAGCGGCGTAGAGCTGACGCGCGCCCAGTCGGGGCCCTGGGTAACAAAGGAGGTAGGCTGGCCAATGTTGTCCACCGAGTTGTCGTGGTGATCGCCCAGGCCGGCGCCACCGGTGGTGCCATCAGCGCCGTTGTCAGACGAAAAAATCACCAGGGTATTTTCCAGCTGGCCGGTGGTCTCCAGATGATTCAGCATGCGGCCAATCTGCTCGTCCATCAGTTCTACCATGGCGGCATACACCTGCATGCGGCGAACCTCGTGGGTCCTGCTGTCATCGTCCAGTGACTCCCAGGCTGTTAGCTCGGGAACGGGCCAGGGGGTAAGGGGTTGGTCGAACAGGCCCAGCTGGTCAATACGCTGCAGGCGAGCCTGCCGGATCGCCTCATAACCGGCCTCGTAAACACCCTCGTAGCGCTCGATA
>CAKZNR010000049.1 GCA_937129725.1 uncultured Cellvibrionales bacterium
GTTGACGATGGCACCAATGCCGATGAGCACCCTGTCTTGAACGGTGCAGCCGTGAAGTACCGCGGAGTGGCCAATAATGACATCCTCGCCAATATCCAGCGGGTAACCGTCGGGGTTGAACTGCTCGCTGGCGTGGGTAATGTGCAGCACCGCGTTGTCTTGCACGTTGCTGCGGCTGCCAATGCGAATCCAGTGCATGTCACCGCGAACCACTGCCCCGGGCCAGAATGACACATCGTCGCCGCAGGTCACGTTGCCGATCAGAGTGGCGGCCGGGTCGACATACACCCGCTCGCCCAGTTTGGGCGAAATGCCGTTAAAAGGCCTTACATTGGATTGCATCCCGGGATACCTCTTATTAGTCTGCGGTTGGCGGCCGTTGGTGACCGCCGGAGAATTCTTTTCAAAGGTTAGCGGAGGGCTTCAGTCTGAACAAGCGACGATTTATTGCCGGTGCGGTTTGCCCGTCCTGTAACCAGATGGACAAGATCGTGATGTATGAAACCGGCAGCGGCCGGGATGCTACCAAGGTACGCGAGTGCGTGAAGTGTGGCTGGTCGGATCAGCAAAAATTTGATGTGCCGGCGAAGGAAATATCCACCCGGGTCAACCAGACCAGGGTGGAGCGCGACAATGAAAACGAGATGAAACCCGTTCGCATTATCGAGTAGCTGTTGCTAGAACTCGTAGTTGATTCCCACGGTGGTGAGAGTGTCGGTTTCGTTGGCACCGGCAGGCACGTCGGAGTTCTGCTTCACCAGGTAGGCTACACGCAAACCCAGGTTGTCGGAGATAGACACGCGAATGCCCACGCCCGCTTCGGAAAAGGTATTGGCGTCGCCAATTTCGGTGAGGTAAGCCGCCTCGAAGTCGGTCGATTCAGTTAACTGCCTGCTGTAGTCGGCTTCCAGAATCAGTGTGGCACCGGTTTCTTCGCCCAGGTTGTTTTGCAGTTCAATCTGGCGGTAACCCACACCGGCGTCAAAGGTTAGTTGCTGCACCTCGGTGTCGATCAGGTGGTAACCCAGCCCGGCGCGAACCGATGCCTGGTAGTCGAAGCCGCTGAAGCGATCGCTCTGGTAGCGTGCGCCGCCAAAACCAAACAGCTTTTCGTTGATGTCGCGCGAGCTCTGGCCGTCGAGGCTGTATCTTTCAGCGGTCACCGTATCGTCTTGCGAAGCGCCAACGGCAGTGAAGCGAACCTGATGATCCCATGCGCCGATGCTGTTGGTGAGTTCCAGATTAGCGGCCAGGGCGCTGGTGTTCGAGTTGCCGTTGGCATTGCTGTAGCCCAGTTCGCCTTCGCCGCTCCATTGGGCAGAAAGGCCGGTTGAAACCAGGGCGCCAGCCAGCGCCAGTGCTGCGTGTTTTTTCATTATTTGTGCTTTTGCAAAAATTTTGCGCGCAGATTAGCAGAGAAGAAATTAAGGGCAAGCCTTTCGCGCCAATTGCAACATTCCGGTTGCGCTGGTACGGCCCGATCCTGAAAGGTTTGAAAATACAGCCCAGAAATCAAAGATTGCACACATCAGGTTGAAATAGGTATTAGCCTGGAGATAGCCCATGTCGAACAAAAGCTGGATGTTAAGCGCAGCCGCCATCAAGGTGGCCAAGGAATGCATCAAAACCGTAGAGATCGAGTTGAGCGTGCGCCTTAGCTTGACCCACCCGGATTTTCTGCAAATGCTGAACGATTACGCCGAGCTGTGCGACAGCGAGCAGTTGGTGCGCCATGTGCAGGCGCTCAACCGTTTCGCCGCCGGCACGGCCGCAACCCAGGCGAAAAGCTCGGTGGTTGAACTGAAGGCCACGGGTACCGATCACAAAACTGTGTCAGTGCCAGCTTCGGCCGCCGCACCGCTGCCACCCGCGCCGCCGCAAGCAAGCCAGGAACCGGCCGACCGGGTGCAATACAAGGGCAAAAGCTACCCCCGATTTATGGACGGTAAAGAGTTCAGGGGTCTGTACCGCGGGCAGCCGAAGTACGCCTGAGCTAGTCAGCCGGCTGGCTCTGCCCGGCGAAGGTATCCTTGCGAAGAATCAGCGCCAATGGAAGCGCCAGGCTTGCAGTGCGCATGGCGTGGAAAACCCAGAAGGCCGTCCACAAGCTGGCCGGTGACAGGTTGTCTGCCGCCGCCCACACCAGCAGGGCATAGCCTGCCGCGCTCAGCAACATGGCGTTGCGCAGCGTGGCCGTGCGGCCAATGCCAATAAAAATGCCGTCCAGCTGATAGCACCAGATAGCCAGTAGCGGCAGCCAGGTTAACCAGGCAAATATTTCCCCCGCCCGGGCAAGCACCTGCGGCAGGTCGGTGTACAGCTGCAACAGTGGCTGCTGCAGCGCGGCAAACACCAGGCTGAAACAGGCCGCCACACCCAATGCCAGGTAGCTGCTTTTCCAGATAACCTGCAACAACTCATTGCGGTTGCGCCGACCCCAGGCGCGCCCGCCCAGCGACTCGGCGGCAAAGGCAAAACCGTCCATAAAATAGGCTGAAAAGGCCAGCAGGTTTAGCAAAATGGCAGTGGCCGCCGCGGTTTCGGCATCGATGGCCACCGCCAGCGACGACATGGAAAGAAACACCAGCAGCAGGCACAGGGTGCGCACGAAGATATCCCGGTTGGCGCGCAGCAGCGCAGCAAACGCGCTTTGCTTCCAGAAGTGGCCAGTTTTGGGCGCCGCCATTTTTTTCAGCTGGTATCGGCATATCAGCAGGCCCGGAATCAGCCCGCCGTATTCGGCGCACAGTGAGGCCAGGGCAGCGCCGCGGTAGCCCCATTGCCATTCCACAATGAACAGGTAATCTAGTGCGGCATTCAGCAGGTTGGTTGCCACCATCACCCCCATGGCCGAGCGGCCGCTGCCCAGGCCAATCAGCCATCCGATAATGGCGTAGGTGCCCAGGGTGGCCGGCGCCGACCATAGCCTTATTTGCACGTACTGTTGCGCCGGCTCGGCTACGGCACTGCCGTGGGCCAGCAGGGGAATAACCAGGGGAAACAGCAGCAAACCGGCAGCGATTACCGGCAGGGCAATCACCCCCGCCATCAGCACAGAGCGCAGCAGCGCGTGGCGAACCTCGGTGATATTCGAGGCGCCCAATTGCCGGCTGGTAATGCCGGTAGTGGACATGCGTAAAAAACCAAACGACCAGAAGGCCAGCGACAGGGTGGTTGCTCCCAGATGCACTGCTGCCAGGTTGGTGGCCGATTCCAAATGCCCCAGAATGGCCGTATCCACAAAGCCCAGCATGGGCACACTGAGGTTGGCCAGCACCATGGGAAGGGCGATAGCCAGGATGGCGCGATGGTTGCTCAAACAGCGATTCCTGCAGTGAAGGGGCTGATGGTAATGTTACCGCATGGCTTTTTTAACCTTCACCTGACTGCTGGCGTAGAGTTTTGTTAAGGCTGTGGCTGTAATCCCGCGGCGTTTGGACAGGGGGCTCCAACGGGAAGTACGTTCCACCGTCAGGAATGTGTCGAACATACCCCCTTCCTCACGCCCCACGGCCACGCAGCATTGAGTCTTGAATCGACCGCCCCAGGGCTTCGTTTTTGGATTCGCGACAACTTAAACATTGAGAAAAACGGAGAATCGGGTGATGTTGAGAAAAGCGCTCCGGCTTTTCAGTATGACCTTGCTTGCCTTGCCAACCCTGTTGTTGGCGCAAGAGGAAGAGGTCACCCAGACCACAATATTGAACATGCCTGAAGGCGTGAGCACGGTTAGTCAGCAGGTATACGGCCTGCATATGCTGATCTTCTGGGTGTGTGTCGTGATTGGCGTGGGCGTTTTTGGCGTCATGCTTTGGGCGATGTATTTCCATCGCCAGTCGAAAGGCCACAAGGCCGAGAACTGGCATGAAAGCGTCAAGGTTGAAATTGCCTGGACGGTTATTCCCTTCTTTATTCTGGCCGCCATGGCCTGGCCTGCCACCAAGGTGTTGATCGAGCTTTACGACACCAGCGAAGCCGAAATTGACATTCGTGTGACCGGCTCACAGTGGAAATGGCAATACGAGTACCTGGGCGAGGACGTACGCTTCCTCAGCCAGCTGGCAACCAGCCAGGACCACATCTACAACCTCGACGACAAAGGCGAGTTTTACCTGCAGGAAGTGGACAACCCGCTGGTGGTGCCGGTGAACACCAAGGTTCGCCTGCTGCTGAACGCCACCGATGTAATCCACTCTTTCTGGGTGCCGGATTTCGCCATCAAGAAAGATGCCATTCCCGGATACACCACCGAAACCTGGTTCGAAATTACTGAAACCGGCATTTATCGCGGCGCCTGCACCGAGCTGTGTGGCCAGGGCCATGCCTTCATGCCGGTCGTTGTGCATGTAATGGAGCAGGATGATTATCAGTTCTGGCTGGCAGAGAAAAAGCAGGAAGCTGCCCAGCTGGCCGCCATGATGGAAAACGTGTTTACCCTCGAAGAGCACATGGCTCGCGGCGAGCAGGTTTACACGGCCTCATGTTCGGTTTGCCACCAACTGAATGGTCAGGGCATCCCGCCGGCCTTCCCCAGCCTGGTTGACAGCGCCATTCCCACCGGCCCGATTGAAGAGCACCTGAATGTGCTGGTAAACGGTCGCCAGGGTACGGTAATGCAGGCTTTCGGCCCGCTGCTCAACGAAATTGATTTGTCTGCTGTCATTACCTACACGCGTAACGCCTGGGGTATCGAAACCGGCGATGTGGTACAGCCCATCGACGTTTACAATTACAAGCAAGGCCAATAGGAGGTATCTGTAATGGCTCACGGTCCTGCAAAAGGTTTGTCCCGGTGGATTTTCACCACCAACCATAAGGATATCGGTACCCTTTACCTCTGGTTCAGTTTCGCCATGTTCATTCTGGGCGGCTTCTTTGCCATGGTAATTCGTGCCGAGCTGTTTGAACCGGGCATGCAATTGGTGCGCCCCGAGTTCTTCAACCAGATGACCACCCTTCATGGGTTGGTGATGGTATTTGGCGCCATCATGCCGTCCTTCGTTGGCCTGGCCAACTGGATGATTCCCATGATGATTGGCGCGCCCGATATGGCGTTGCCGCGCATGAACAACCTCAGCTTCTGGATTTTGCCACCGGCCTTCCTGATGCTGGCCTCTACCCTCTTTATGGAGGGCGGTGCGCCCAACTTCGGCTGGACTTTCTACGCGCCGCTTTCAACCACCTATGCACCCGACTCGGTGAACTACTTCATTTTTGCGATCCATATCATGGGTGCTTCCTCGATTATGGGCTCCATCAACATCATTGCCACCGTGCTGAACATGCGCGCTCCGGGCATGACCATGATGAAAATGCCCCTGTTCGTGTGGACCTGGCTGATTACCGCTTTCCTGCTCATTGCTGTGATGCCGGTTCTGGCCGGTGCGGTCACCATGATGCTGATGGACATCAACTTCGGCACGTCGTTCTTTGACGCCGCCGGTGGCGGCGACCCGGTACTGTTCCAGCATATCTTCTGGTTCTTCGGTCACCCCGAGGTGTACATCATTATTCTGCCGGCATTTGGTGTGATCTCCGAGATCATCCCAACCTTCAGTCGCAAACCGCTATTCGGCTACAGCTCCATGGTGTACGCCACCTCGGCGATTGCCTTCCTGTCGTTCATTGTTTGGGCGCACCATATGTTTACCGTGGGTATGCCCATTGCCGGCGAGCTGTACTTTATGTACGCCACCATGCTGATTGCGGTGCCCACCGGCGTGAAGGTGTTCAACTGGATCAGCACCATGTTCCGCGGTGCCATCAGCTTTGAAACGCCCATGCTGTTTGCCATTGCCTTTGTCATTCTGTTCACCCTGGGCGGCTTCACCGGCTTGATGCTTTCTATCGCGCCCAGCGACATTCAGTACCACGACACCTACTTCGTGGTGGCGCACTTCCACTACGTGATGGTTGCGGGTGCGGTGTTCTCCATGTCGGCAGCGGTTTACTACTGGTTGCCCAAGTGGTGTGGCCGAATGTATAGCGAAGGCATGGGCAAACTGCACTTCTGGGTTTCCTTTATTGGCTTCAACATCACCTTCTTCCCGCAGCATTTCCTGGGGCTGGGTGGCATGCCGCGTCGCTACGCCGACTATGCATTGCAGTTCGCCGACTGGAACATGGTTTCCTCTATTGGTGCCTTCATTTATGGCGCCTCACAAATCCTGTTCCTGTACAACGTGATTGCCACCATTGTTGCCGGCAAGAAGGTTGAAGATGCCAAAACCTGGGATGGTGCCAATGGGCTGGAGTGGACCGTGCCTTCGCCGGCGCCTTACCACACCTTCTCGACGCCGCCCCAGCTGGACAACGCGAAGGCTCACTAAATGCACAAGGCGATCGTCGCAAAATCTATCGCGGGGGTGTTCGTTATGTTCGCCTTCGCGATCTTTGTGATGCCGCCCCTGTATCGGCTGGCGTGCGACGTGTTGGGTATTGGCCCGCAGGAGTACAGCCAGTACAGCGAAGCGGCGGCCGCGATTGATACATCGCGAACCGTGAAGGTGCAGTTTATTGCTACCAATCAGGCCGAAATGCCCTGGAAGTTTCAGCCGAACGTGTTTGAAGTAGAGGTACACCCGGGCGAGCGCTCGGAGATTTCCTATTTTGCGCACAACCCTACCGACCGGGCTATGGTGGCTCAGGCGGTGCCCAGTGTAGTGCCCTACCAGGCGGTTGATTACCTGCACAAGATTGAGTGTTTTTGCTTTAACCAACAGCCACTGGCGGCTGGCGAATCTGCCGATATGCCACTGGTGTTTTTTGTTGACCCGGAACTGCCGGATTTCGTGCACACCATTACCCTGTCGTACTCGGTTTTTGACATCACCGACCGGGTTGGCGGGCAGGTTACCAGCAGTTTGAACTAACTGATTGATATAGTACTGCCGCGGTACCAGCCGCGGGCAAAGTAAACGGAGAAGACGATGTCATCATCATATTACGTACCAGAGCAGAGCAAGCTG
>CAKZNR010000050.1 GCA_937129725.1 uncultured Cellvibrionales bacterium
CCAACTGGTTCAGAAGCTGGTAAATCTGTACCATTTCCTGAGGGTCGCGGGCGCGGAAATAGCGCCCGCCGGTCTCTTCGGCAATGGCTTGAAGCGTGGCCTCGTCGAGGTCGGCGGAAGGGTTGACCTGGCTGGTGCTACCAAAAAAGCTGCGCACCGTTTTTGAATCGGCACCAATACCAATGGTATGGATTCGAATGCCGGCTTCCTGTGCCACCGCGGCGCCATCCATCGGGTCCTTGCCGGCGGTGTTGGCCCCGTCGGTCATCAGAATAACCACGCGACTTTCCGCAGGGCGGTCGCGCAGCCGCTTCACGGCCAGGCCGATGGCATCGCCAATGGCCGTGGCGTTGCCGGCGAAGCCCGGTTGAGCCTCCATCAATTGCTTTTCAACCGTGTCGCGGTCAAAGGTAAGGGGCGTTTGCAGGTAACTTTGCTCGCCAAACAGAATCAGGCCAACGCGGTCACCCTGCCGGCGCTGCACAAAATCGCTCACCACCGCCTTAACCGCGTCCACTCGCGGCACATAGCTGCCCTGTATCAGCATGTCTTCTTCGCGCATGCTCTGGGAAATATCCACTGCCAGCAAAAGATCGCGGCCGGCCTGTGGCAGTGGCACCGGGTCACCAAGCCAGGTGGGGCGTGCAACAGCAGTCACCAGCAGCAACCAAACAAGCATTGCCAGCGCCGGTTTCAGCCAGCTATTGGCGCGTTGCTGGCCTGTATTGCCCTGCAATTGGCGAATTTGGCTGAAGAGGGGCATGCGCAGGCCGGGCGACGCCGGCGATGCCGCCGGCACCAGCTGATAAACCAGCAGTGGCAGCGGCAGCAGGGCGAAGGCGTAGGGCCAGCTCCAGTCAAGCACGGGCGGCCTCCTGAAGCTGACGAATGAGTTGCAGCAAGGCCGGCTGCAGGCTGTCCGCCTGCACCTGAGGCCGCTGTCGGTATTGCTCATTGGCCAGCGCATGCAAAAGCCCGGGTTCGCTGTCGGGGCAGATATCGGTAAGCCATTGTTGCAGCCGGGTGCCGTGAAGGCTGCCGGCGGCAGGCTCGCCAAGCAGGCTGATACAGCGCTTCACCAGCACGCCACTTTGCTGCAGCCATCGGGCATCGTCCCGGTGTTGTTGCCAATCCAGATACTGCTGCTCGGCAAGCTGCTGGGCCTGGCGCCAGGCTTTGCCCTGCAGATGTCGCCGGCGCAACCAAAATGCGCACGCAATCAGGGCGCACAGCAACAGGGCAGCCAGCATCCACCAGCCCGGGGCCAATGGCCACCAGCCTATGGCTTGCGGCGCATCGGGCGGACGCAGTTGGGCCAGCATCTCCTCGGGATTCATTTGCCGAACACCCCGCGCAAATAGGCCAGCGGCGACTGTTCAAGGTCGGCCAATAACAGCCGCCCCCGGGCCGAATGAGTCGCCTGTTTCAGCAGTTCCTGCTGCTGTTCAAGCTGCTGGCGCAGGCGCCGCAGGGTGGCTCCTTGCAATTGAGCACGCATGCGTTCACGGCCGTTGCTGATCATGCTGCTGCCCACGGCCGGCAACTCCAGCTCCAGCGGGTCGCGCACCTGAAACAGACAGAGGTCACAGTGCCTGCCCATCAGGGTCAGGGTCTTGCGGCAATCTTCGTCAAAGTCGAGAAAGTCGCTGAAAATAAAAATGGTGGTGCCAGGTTTACCCAGCCGCCGGCATTCCTCCAGCATGGACGCCAGTGTCGGTGCGCTTTCGGGCTTGCCCCCAAGCATGTGATTCAGTCGGTTCAGCTCGCGAATAAAGCCTAGCACCGCATGACGCGAGCGCCGGGCGCGCACATCGGCTTCGTTGCTGTCGCCAATAATCTGGCCGCCGATGCGGTCGGCGTTTTGCAGTGCCGACCAGGCCGCCAGGGTGGCGGCTTCGGCGGCCCAGGCCGATTTAAACCAGTGGTCAGAGCCAAAAAACATGGTGCTGCGCTGGTCAACCAGAATGTGAACGGGCCGCTCGCGTTCCTCGCGAAATAGCTTGGTGTGGGCAATGCCGGTGCGCGCGGTCACGCGCCAGTCGATCGTGCGCACGTCGTCGCCCGGAGCGTAGGGGCGGGCTTCCTCGAATTCCATGCCGCGACCGCGAAAGCGAGAGCGGCTTTCGCCCAGCAGGCGCGAACGCGCCGGCCGGTTGCTGAACAAAGCCAGCTCTTTTGCTGCCCCCTGTGCCGACAGCATGCGGTCCAGAGAACAATAGGCGCCGTCCGGGGCTTGGCTTGCGGTGGTTTTGATCACGTCAGGCGACAGCGACCTTTTGCAGCAGCCGCTCAATCACAATCCCGGTGGTCACGCCCTCGGCCTCGGCTTCATAGCTGAGAATCAGTCGGTGGCGAAGCACATCCGGGGCCATTTCCTGCACGTCTTCGGGCGAAACAAAATCGCGACCATGCAGCCAGGCGCGGGCGCGCGCACAGCGGTCGAGCGCAATGGTAGCTCGCGGGCTGGCGCCATATTCAATCCAGTCTTCCAGGTCAGTGTCGAGCTGGCCCGGGTTGCGGGTGGCCAGAATCAACTGCACCAGGTAGTCCTCAACGTTTTCCGCCATGTGCGCGGCCAGCACTTCACGACGCGCGGCCATTACCGTGGCGGCGCTCAGCTCGGGTGCTTTCAGCGGTTGGTCGCTCAGAGCCTCTCCACGTGCCAGCGAAAGGATGCGGCGCTCGGCGTCCTGTTGCGGGTAGTCAATCAGTACTTGCATCAGGAAGCGATCCAGCTGCGCCTCGGGAAGCGGGTAGGTGCCTTCCTGCTCAATCGGGTTCTGGGTGGCCATCACCAGGAAAATATCTGGCAGTGCATAGGTTTTGCGCCCCACGCTCACCTGGCGTTCGGCCATTGCCTCCAGCAGGGCGCTTTGCACCTTTGCCGGCGCACGGTTGATCTCGTCGGCCAGCACCAGGTTGTGAAAAATGGGCCCGGGCTGAAATTCGAAGCTGGTGTTTTCGGGCCGGAACACTTCGGTTCCGGTCACGTCGGTGGGCAGCAGGTCGGGGGTAAACTGAATGCGCTGAAAATCGCCCTCGATGCCATCGGCAAGGCACTTGATGGCGCGGGTTTTGGCCAGCCCCGGAGCCCCTTCCACCAACAGGTGCCCGTCGGCCAGCAGGCTGATCAGCAGGCGCTCCACCAGCAGTGGCTGACCGATAATCTGTTGGCTCATCCAGTCTTCGAGTTGTTTGAATTCCTGTTGCAAAGGTGGTGTCTCCTCCCGTTGTAATGCATTGCGGCGTGTGGCCGGTTTCCCATCAGAAAAAATAGGGCAGGGCGGCGCGATTTCAAGCGCTGCTTCTGCCAAAAGCGGTTGGCTCTATCATTCAGCATGCCAATAGACATGGCTCGCAGGCCAATAGTTCAGTAAGCTTTGCGCCCCGACAGAAAATACCCCAGGAAACCATGTACCCGCTGATCCGCCCGCTGCTTTTTTCACTTGAACCGGAAGCGGCTCATGCCGTCAGTATGAGGGCAGTTGAGTTGGCGGCCAAATCGGGTATGGCATCGCTGCTCTATCCGCAGATTAACAAGCCGGTAGAGCTGATGGGGCTGAAATTTGCCAACCGGGTTGGTCTGGCAGCCGGGTTGGACAAAGACGGCGAGCATGTCGATGCCTTTGGCAAGCTCGGCTTCGGTTTTATCGAGGTGGGTACGGTGACCCCAAAAGCCCAGCCGGGCAATGCAAAACCGCGCCTTTTCCGTCTAACACCGGCACAGGCCATCATAAACCGAATGGGCTTTAATAATCTGGGTGTCGACCACCTGGTAGAGCAGGTTCGCCAGCGGCGCTGGCAAGGCGTGTTGGGCATCAATGTGGGTAAAAATGCCAGCACTCCACTGGAACAGGCCACCGACGATTATCGCCTCTGTATTCGTGTGGCTCACCCCTACGCCGATTACCTGACGGTAAATATCAGCTCGCCCAATACGCCGGGCCTGCGAAACCTGCAGGGCGCAGATTACCTGCGCGACATGGCGGGCAACCTGTCTGGCCTGGTGGACGAGCTCAACCGCGAGTCCAATCGCCAGGTACCTCTTTTGGTGAAAATTGCGCCGGATCTGGGTCCGGCAGAGATCGAGCAAATCGCCGACGCGCTGCTGCAGTCGGGTGTGCAGGGCGTAATCGCCACCAACACCACCCTGTCTCGCGATGCGGTGAAAGGCATGAAACACGCCGCAGAGGCCGGCGGTCTCAGCGGTGCGCCGGTACGTGACATGTCTACCCGGGTAATTGAACAACTGGCCAACCGACTGCAGGGTCGCCTGCCCATCATTGGCGTGGGAGGCATACTGTGCGGTGAGGATGCGCGGCAAAAAATGGATGCCGGGGCCGACCTGGTGCAGATATACAGCGGTTTGATTTACCGCGGTCCGGGGTTGGTGCGCAACGTCGCCAAAGCCCTTTGATGAAGTTCTTTCTCAGTTGCGCTCGCGGCCTCGAACCCATAGCAGCCGACGAGATGAACGCGCTGGGCTTAGCCCAGGTGCGGCCGGCGGGAGCCGGTGCCTGGTTCGAGGGTAGCGAGCAGGACGCGCGCCGCCTGTTGCTTTGGAGCCGCGTTGGCAGTCGCCTCCTGTTGCCCCTGTTTGATAGCGATGCCGACCCCGATGCCCTTACCTCGGCGGCGGCCGAGTACGATTGGTCGGAGCACCTTCGCCCCGGTACAGCCCTGGCAATCGATTTTTCGGGGACCAATGGTCAGTTTCGTCACAGCCGTTTTGGCGCGCTGCGCCTGAAAGACGGGGTGGCCGACTGGCACCGGGCGCAATCGAGTACCCTGCCAGACTTTACCGGCGACGCAATGCTTCGCCTGTCGGCTCGCATCGAGCGCGGCAAGGTACAGGTGGCACTGGATTTAACCGGCCCCGGGCTGCATCGGCGTGGCTATCGCCAGCGACAGGGCATTGCACCCCTGCGCGAAAACCTGGCAGCGGCCTTGCTGTATCGAGCGGGCTGGCCAGAGTTGGAAAAACAGGGTGCTGCATTGCTCGACCCCATGTGCGGCAGCGGTACTCTTGTTATTGAGGCTGCCATGATAGCCCTGGATTGTGCACCGGGCTTGCGCCGTCAGGATTGGGGTATCGATCACTGGGCGGCTAGCGAAGAGTCGGCCTGGCGCACAGTGCGGCAGGATGCGCAGCAACGCTTCGAGCAGGCCAGGCAGGATTGGCTTCAAGCCGGGCGCAGGCCGCTGCAGGGCAGCGATATCGATTCGAGGGTGCTGCACAGTGCACGCGACAACCTGTCGCACGCCGGGCTGCAGGAATTTGTCGAGCTGCAGCAGCTCGACCTGGCAGACCTGGGCCCGGCATCTTCGCCCCGGGGCCTGCTTATCTGTAACCCGCCCTACGGCGAGCGCCTGGGCGAGCAGCAACAGGCCTTGCAACAATACCGGCAGTTGGGCGAAAAATTGCACCACAACTATCAGGGCTGGCGCGCCGCGGTGCTGGCACCCGACCCGTCTTTTGGTCGCGCCACAGGCCTGCACAGCTTCAAGAATTACCAAATTCGGAACGGCAATCTGGATTGCCGTCTCTATCTGTTTGAACTGACCCCGGATTCTCGTGTGCCGGAAAAGCGCAGTGAAAAGCCTTCCGAAGGTGCGCTGATGGTAGCGGCCCGATTGAAAAAGAACGCCGCGCGCCTGAACAGCTGGCTAAAGCGCGACGATATCCAGGCTTGGCGCCTGTACGACGCCGATATCCCCGAATACTCGGCAGCGGTTGATCTGTACCAAACCCATCGCGGCTTGCAGGCGGTGGTGCAGGAATACGCCGCGCCAAAAACCATTGAGGCGGGCAAGGCGCAGCACCGTTTCAACGAACTCTGCACTGGCGTGAAGTTGGCCCTTGAACTGGACGATTCCGCCATGCATACCAGGCAACGCCAGCGGCAGAAGGGCAGTCAGCAGTACCAGGCCAGCGAGCAAAAGGCCGGTCAGGAGCTGCAGATTAACGAGGGCCCGGTCAAGCTGTGGGTGAATCTGGAGGACTATCTGGATACCGGCCTGTTTCTCGATCACCGCCCTGTACGCAAACTGATTGCCAGCCAGGCCTCAAACAAGCGCTTTCTCAACCTCTTTTGCTATACCGCTGTGGCCAGCCTTCACGCCGCCGCC
>CAKZNR010000051.1 GCA_937129725.1 uncultured Cellvibrionales bacterium
GGCAGAACACACTGTAGCCGCATCCGTCGGGATTACTCGGGCTAACGCCCTCGCCCTTCGGGCTCCCCTGCTTCGCATGATCGTTGTCTCGGCGCTGCGCGCCTCGGCTCGAACCCCCGACCACCTGGTTCGAAGCCAGGTGGTCCATCCAGCTGAGCTACGGACGCTGGAACTGGTGTTTACGTCTATTCGCACTCGTCCATGAGGCTTGTTTCCGGTCGCGACGTCCTGTCGCGCCGTTCCGCGAGCTGCGAAGCTTCGCTTCGGTCTCGCTGCACCCAGCTGAGCTACGGATGCTGGAACTGGTGTTTACGTCTATTCGCACTCGTCCATGAGGCTTGCTTCCGGTCGCGACGTCCTGTCGAGCCGTTCCGCGAGCTGCGGAGCTTCGCTTCGGTCTCGCTGCACCCAGCTGAGCTACGGATGCATTTATTGAGGTCGCGAAGTCTACCACTGTGCGGCGTTTTTGCCAGCCTCAAAAGGATGTTTGCCGTAACCCGTTTCAAGTATTGTTGAGATAGTTTCAATTACCAACATTTATCGCTAACATCGGCTCAAATCAGAAGCGTTCCCGGGGGAAAGATGCGACTTGTCGTTGCACCGATATCACAGATGCGAAAAACCATTCTCTTCCTGATTCTGCTGGCGGCGGCATATCCTGTATTTGCCCAGCCGCCCGGAATGTCGCAGGGCGAATATGTCGCCCGGCTGGGTAATTGCGTTGCCTGTCATACCACACCAAATGGAGAGCCCTTCGCCGGTGGCGTGGCCATGGAAGCGCCGAATCTGGGCATTATCTATGGCACAAACATTACGCCTCACCCGGAAACCGGTATCGGAAATTACAGCTTCGAAGATTTCGACAAGGCGGTTCGCATAGGCATCACGCCGGACGGGCGCCACCTGTATCCGGCTATGCCCTACCCCTCCTATGCGAAAACTACCGAAGAAGACATGCTGGCCATGTACGACTACTTCATGAACGAAGTAGAACCGATCAATCAACCCAACCCGATTAACGAAATCCCCGGCTGGAAAAGCGCGCGTTGGCCGCTCGCCATCTGGAACATGATGTTTGTGCCAACCACAGCCTACCAGCCGGATCCCCAGCAAAGTGACGAATGGAACCGCGGTGCCTACCTGGTGCAAGGTCTTGGGCATTGTGGTGCCTGCCACACCCCGAGGGGGCTCATGTTTCAGGAAAAAGCGCTTGATCAATCCGGCGATGCCTATCTGGCCGGTGCTCCTCTGGACCATTGGTCTGCATCCAGCCTTCGCGGCGACCTCGCATACGGGCTGGGCCGCTGGACAGAAGAAGATATCGTGCAGCTGCTTGCAGAAGGCCGAAATCGCTGGGGGCCAACCTTTGGCACCATGGTGGAAGTGGTCAACAACAGCACCCAATACATGACCGATTACGACCTTGCCGCGATGACTCTCTACCTCAAATCTCTGTCTGCGGTGGCAGGAGATAGTGCCAATCAGCCTTATGTGCACAACTCAGCCGATACCGGCCTGCTGCTAAGCGGCAGCCTGGCAAGTCACCCGGGAGCACAGGTGTATTTTGAAAACTGCATGAACTGCCATGGATACGACGGCCTGGGCCACCCGCCCTACATTCCACCTGTAGCCGGCAACACGGCGGTGCTGGATCCAGATCCAAGTTCCATTATTAACCTGACGCTTAACAGCTCGTTGCGCCTGGTGATCGGCGAGCAACCCACCCTGTACGACATGCCTTTTTATCGCGAACAGCTATCCAACCAGGAGATAGCCGATGCCCTAAGTTTTATTCGCCAGGCCTGGGGTAATGCGGCACCCGGCATTACTGCCTTGCAGGTAGATCAGATTCGCCAGGCCACCGACCCGGTCAATGAAGACGTACACATACTTCGCATGAAGTAGCAGGCGAAAAAAAAGCCACCCCAAGAGGGGTGGCTAAATGACCCTGATTCGTTTGTACAATTCAGAGCAAGAGGGAACAGGCCTTGCGGCCGGGATTGATTTTGGCAAATCTGCGCACTCCGAATAGGCGTCAATCCTTCCCTGCTCGCTCAGCGGTACAAATACTTCCCTGGCCGCTGTTTCAAAGTTGGCTGGCACGTATATACATTGTATAGTTTGCGCCCCGGGAAGGTTCCAGCGTTACTTATGCCGACTAAAAAGAAAAAGCATCCAAAATACAAAAGCAAAGACAGTCAGCTTATTGTTCGCATTAACAAGCAAGAGCGAGACGACTTTGTGCAACTTTGCGAGGCGCTGGATACCAGTGCAGCGCGCGAGGTTCGACGCTTTATTCGCGACTACATGAAGGAAAACGAGGACGCCTGAGCGCTTCTTCACCAAACATAAAAAAAGGGGAGCTGATAGCTCCCCTTTCCATTTCAGCCTTGTATCCGGACGCTAGTCATTCAGGTCGAATACAAACTCGAAGCGCTGAACCACGCCATCAACTTCAACCGGCTGATCACCACTAAATGTGCGTGCATAACGCGACTCGCGCACTGCTCGCACAGCAGCGGTATTGAACATGCGATTGCTGGACTCCAGCACCTCGATGTTCTCTGCCCTGCCGTTCTCGTTAACTCGATAGCGCACCAACACGTTACCCTGCTCGCCCCGTCGCAAAGCTTGCGCTGGATATTCAACCGGTGCTGGCTCGACCGCTGGCACACTAATGCCCTCAAACGAATCTGCTACTGCAAGGGTGGAAAATGTAATGGCGATGGTCGCCAGAAAAATAGTCACGATGGTTTTCATACTGCCTCCCCGGGAAAATTGGTCCCTTTAAACCCAAAGACAAACTAATTTGTCTTTGCCATGACGTTCTATTGTATATACATTGCTTGTGCATGCAAGCATTTTATTCATTTTATTGTCGTATTTGTGTCATATAGGCGGCCATTTTTCGACATATCAGTAGGTTAGAGCACATTCAAAAAGTTCTCCGAAGCACTACTGTCATATTTTGGACACAAAAAAAGGGGCTAATAGCCCCTTTTCGAGTCTGACAGGTTTAGCTACCTAATGGCCGCATCCACAGCCTGGCCCATGAGTGTGGCCAGTGGTCGAGGGCTTTTTGTTGGTGCGTTTCCACTCGCCTACCCGGGGTGTATGCACGGCTGAAGCCGAAAGTAAGCGCACCACTTTGGCATTTTCAGGGGTGTCGCCCGGGTCGCGGCCCGCAATCTCGCACAGCTCCCCCCAGCCTGATACAGAACGGCTCATGGAATGAACCACTTCCAGGGTTTCGCCGTTTTGCTCACATTTGTATTCATAGGTGGGCAAAACGGCGAAACCCTGGAAGTGGTTCATTCCAGGGTTTCGCCGTTTTGCTCACATTTGTATTCATAGGTGGGCATTAGATCACTACTCCCAAACCAGAAAACCCTGGGCCGTACCAGTGCCCGCCTCACTTCGATAGCAGGGAACGTAGTCGATCAGGTCGCCGGAAAGGTCGGTATCAGTCAAACAACCCGCCGCGCCAATCCAGTTCAGCAGCTCGGAAGTACCGTCTTTGGCAAGAATGGGGTCAAACTGCTTCAGTGTTTCGGCATCCCGGTTTTGTATGGCGTCAATAATGCGCATATCGAGAGGCTCGTTGATCACGAAGTGACTCATGCCACCGGAGCCAAACACAGCAACGCGCAATCCGGGTTCAAACTCATCAATCACCTGCTTCACCAGCTGCCCCATCTGGAAACAACGCCAGGCGCGTGGCTGGTTGGGCGGGAAAAAGGTATTGGTCACAATAGGCAGCGTTGGCACTACCTGGTCTTCCATAATGCGTCGAAATATCCAGGCAAAGGCATGTGGCGTGCCGGTATGCCAGTGATCATCGGGAACTGCGGGCCATTCGTTGGTAAAGGCAAAATCGAACCCCTGCTCGATGCCCCGCTCTACCAGCCGGTTGGCCATGGCGGGTAAGCCGGGGTAATGAGTGTCATGCTCGGGTCGATAAGCCCACTCGGTTTCACGAATACCAGGTGCGAGCTTTTCCGCTCGATGCTCCGCCAGCGGGCCGTGAGCCATCTCGTCACCACAAAAGACGGTGTAGCAGGGTCGCAGGGTTTCCAGCATCAATTCGCGTTGATCGTTGCCAAATATAACGGCAATGTCCGGTTTCAGCTCTTTCCATTTTACCGCCATCGCGGCGACTCCGTCCTGACAGCGTGCGTGGTTGGCCACCATGCTGTCCATGGCGCTTTTTTCGGCCAGGTTTTCATCCTTGCGCAACTCCACCAGATCTTCGAAAGAGTACTCTACCCCGTCGTAAAAATGGCGGCGCTTGCGGTCGGCTTTAACCCGCAACAGCCATTGTTCTGGCGTGGTATTTAGCTGTGGGCCGTGCGTCGTCCAGCAGCCCATGACGATTTCAGCCAATGGCTAGCCCTCCAGATCGAGGTTAAACAGGCGAATGGCATTGCCAGAGAAAATCTTTTGTTTTTCTTCAGCCGTGATGAAATCAAAGTCTTTGATATGCGGCACGATGTCGTCGAAGGTGGTACCGCGGTCCGGATCGATATTTGACCCCACCCCCGGGCACTCGGAACCGAACAGTATGTTGTCAGGGCCAACCACCTTAATCAGCAGTTCCAGTGCTTCTTTGCTGTACAGCACCGAATCGAAATACATCTTGCGCATGCGATCGATGAAGGTACCGCGCTCAGCCGGCCATTTGGTGGAAACTGACTGAAAACGGCCAATCTGGTAAGGGATGGCACCACCGCCGTGCGAGCAAACGATTTTCAATTCGGGAAAGTCCTCAAACACGGTGGACTTAATCAAACCCCAAACTGCAGTGGTTTCTTCGTTAACGAAGTACATGTTGTAGGGCTCTCGCTCGGGATTGCGTGAGCCGGCGGTATGAATATGCAACGGCACATCGTATTCAACGGCTTTTTCATACAGCGGGTACCAATAACGGTCACCCAGCGGCGGCGCTTTGACACCGTCGTTCTCGAAGGGATCGGGATTCAGCAGGAAGCCCTTGAAGCCGTATTCTTTTACACAGTGCTCCATTTCCTTGAACACCACGTCAACCGGTTCACCTGCTTCCTGCGGTAACCCGCCAATACCCACCATTTTGTCGGGCATCAGCCGCACGCTGTCGTTGATAATGCGGTTTACCTCATGGATATACCACTGCACCAGGTAGCCCGGCTTTTCTGAAGGCATGGTTTGGAAGGGGCGCGGAGACACCAACTGGAAATCAATTTGCAGGTTTTTGGCGTGCTCCAGATGCCCGGTAGGTGCCATTTCTTTTCGATTCCAGCTATCCAGCAGCATCTGGTCGGTATACATCACCTTGCCGCGTCCGTGTGCACCACGGTGCGAAAGCAATCCTGCCTTGTAGGCTCCCAGAGTGGCGGGTGCCGAGGTATGAGCGTGTGAATCGATGATCATGTGAGACTCCAATCTCCGTTATTTTTTATTCGATGGGCGCCGCAATAGTTATACAGTCGCGGTGACGCAAATTTTAGCACAACAGGGCTAACTGTTCGCATGCTCAACAGTCGTTTTGTCTTTCGCCCTAGCCCAGTAGCGAGGCTTGACCGGCATTAATATCAGGCCAGCCACCAGTGCTACGAAACCATAGAGCATCATGCCCGACTCGTAACTGCCAGTAAGGTCGGCCATACGCCCCATCAACGGAGGACCCACGGCAAAGCCCAGGTTCACAAAGAGCGTAAGAATGCCCATAGTCAGGCCAAAGCGCTCGGGGCCAAAATAGTGTTTGGTCAATGCGGGCACATCCACAATCATGGCTCCATGAGCCAGCCCGCGAATCACAATAAATAGCAGCAGAGTCGCCATGCCGGCAACGGGCAGCGCCAGCCAGATTGAAATGGCCAGCAAAAAGTAGAAGGCTACAATGCCGCGAATGGAGAAACGGTCGTAAATTACGCCGGCACCAATCTTGGATACC
Source organism: uncultured Cellvibrionales bacterium (assembly GCA_937129725.1). GTDB lineage: Bacteria > Pseudomonadota > Gammaproteobacteria > Pseudomonadales > GM7GCV1 > JABJGI01. The sequence goes on from CAKZNR010000051.1 coordinate 5,930, forward strand.
ACGCCCAGCAGGGCCAGCAAACTGCCGCCCCAGGAGATAGCACGCCAGTCCAAACCGCGGTCCTCGCGCAAAAAGGTCACGTAGTTGTGCATCAGCGCCTGATCCACTGCCGACACCAGGAATACCGGAATCACGATCATCCAGAAATTGCGGTCATTCTGCAGTCGCACAAAGTGCGCCCACATGCCCTCTTTGCGCGGCACCAGATTGGGGGTTGAAACCGCCTCGGCTAGACGCTTGTGGGAAAACAGAAAAACAGCCCAGGCCGGCAAGGCAAAAATAAACACCCCAAGGCCCAGAATCGCCGAGGTGTTCCGCCAGCCCACCCATTCGATCATGGGTGGCCAGATTTGCGGCATTATCACCCCCGCCACACTGGTGGCACTTAGCACAATGCCCACAGCCACAGCGGCGTTGAACTCGAACACCCGCGCCACAATCACCTTCATGCAGGCCATCACGCCGCCTGCCGATATCCCAATCAGAAAACCGGCAAAGTAGTACACCGGCAGGTTGTCGGCAAACTTGAGCATGAACATTCCCAGCCCGCCCACTGCGGCGGCGCCGATAGTAATCCATCGAGCGCCAATGGCATCTACCAGCGCGCCCATCACCACCGCCATCACGGCTCCGGTGAGAAACTTGGAAGTGGAGAGGTAGTTCACCTGCTCGCGACTCCAACCGAATTCTTCCATTGCCGCCGGGTACATCCAGGGCATGGAGAAGGTAGGAATACCGAAAGAAAAGAACACCAGAATAAATGCAACCAGCAGCAGCGGCCAGTTACGTCGCATTTCAGAGTTTGCCATGAGATCCCCCTAGATACAGGCGATTCATGCTACGGGATTTATGTAGGCATGCCAAACAGAATTGCAGGCAGTTTAGTTAAAGGGCCTGCCTTATGCGAAAGGTAAAGCCAGATCGGACCGGTTAACTGCCCACCGGCCGACCATCCCGATGTCGAATGGCCAGAACCGCCGGGCGTGGCGGCATACCGGCGTGGAAATCGGGCCAGCGGGTGGACGGCTCATCAAAACTGCCGCCGTCATCACCTGGGTGCTGAACCGCGCAGAAAAAGCTGGTGAAGTCGGGGGTAAAGCTGGGGCCGCACAACTCCGCACCGCGCGGTGTGCGCAAAAAATGTCGGGGTCGGCCACGATTTGGCCCGGCCACCGGTGCTACCCAAAGCCCATCGGCAATACCGAAATCGTCGGCGCCATCGGTTGCAATCCAAAGGTTACCTTGCGCATCAAAGGCGCAGTTGTCGGGGCAGGCAAACCAGCCATTCTCGCTGGTATCCGGGTGGTAGTAGGTGGCTACCTGTTCGGGGTCGCCCGCCAGAATGAACATTTCCCAGCCAAAGCGCTGCGCGGTGTGGTCGCCGTTTTGCGGCATCATCTCGATAATATGCCCGCCGCGATTGTCGGCGCGGGGATTAACCGTGTCTTCCTGTCCCGGCACCCTTTCGTCGTTTTTGGTGAGCATCACAAAGACCGTGCCGGTTACCGGGTTCACCTCGACATCCTCGGGGCGATCCATTGGTGTAGCCCCCAGCAGGTCGGCCGCCTTGCGTGTATCCAGGCTAATGTCGGCCTGCGATCGAAAACCGTTTTCTTCGGTCAGGGGACCTGCACCGAACACCAGAGGCAACCACTGCACCCCGCTCTCGTCAAAACGCGCCGCATAGAGAGTGCCCTCTTCCAGCAAATCCATGTTGGCCTGGCGGTCGTCCGGCTTGTACTTGTTTTTGCTGACAAAGCGATACAGGTACTCGAACCGCTGATCGTCGCCACTGTAGGCCACCACATACCCGTCTGAATTGATGGTGACGTTGCAGCCCTCATGCTTGAAACGGCCCAGCGCGGTGCGTTTTTTCGGTACCGAGTTAGGGTCGTAGGGGTCAATTTCCACAATGTAGCCCACATGCATGGGCTCGTTTGGGTTCTTCGACAAATCCCAGCGGTCGAAGTAGCGAGGCCAGGCTGCCCAGGGCGTATCGGCCTGAATACCAAAGCGCTGGTAGTTTTCTTTTTGCCTTTCATCGGCGGCGGAAAAATCGCCTGCAAAATAGCCCTGTACGTTCTCTTCACCGGAAAGAATCGTGCCCCACGGAGTCACGCCACCGGCACAGTTGCCGTAGGTACCCCAGCAGGCTACGCCGTCGGGCGAGTATGGTGTTTTGGTGCGGTCGGACCCGGCAGCCGGGCCGGTCAACTGCATGGCAGTTTGCGGCGTAATACGACGATTCAGCGATGAGTTCCTGTTCACCGACCAGGCTCCAGCCCCATCGCGCTGAATTTCAACCACCGACAGGCCTATAGCCATCATATCTACCTCGGCCTGTTCCATGGTCAGCTGTTGCTCAAGCGGAGAACCCGGGTGCATCAAGTCGGGACTGGTGTACTCGTGGTTCACCACCAACAGGCCGCGATCGGAATTGTTACTACCCAATGGCAGGGGCACAAAACCGGTATAGTCATTGTTGAAGCCAAATTGCTTTGCCTGCGAAGCGCCGGTCTGGTTGTTTGGGTCGAAATCCGGGGAATCGGCAAACAGGGGGTCGCCCCAGCGCAGCAAAACCTCAGCCTCATGGCTGGCTGACAGGTGCAGGTTTTCATCCAGTCCCTGCTGTAACTCCGGAAAGCCCGGGTCGGATGCAGTCGTCTGCGCAGGGGATGCGCAGCCGGTCGCCAGCGCTGCCGAACCCAGAGCGGCGCCCTGAACAAGGCGTCGTCGCTTCATACGCTGCTGCAGTATGCGACTGAAAGTTGGGCTGGATGTGGGGTTTAACGGGATATCGTCGCGGTCCATAGGGCTGTGCTGGTTCGTGATTGAAAAATTGATGGAACAACATTTTACCCGCTTTATTGTGTCGGTTTATTGACAAACACAAGTGTCCAGAGATGAAGCTCTATTCATGGCGCTGCTATACTTCGCGACCATGAAAACGCATCGGCCGGGGAGTCGCTGCGCGAAAAGAAAGCTATCAGGGGATAATTATGTTTCAGCAATCGCGCCGGGCGATCACAGTCGGCCTTTGTATTTTTTCCGTCAATCTTTTTGCCCAGGAAAACCCTCCGGCGGCTCTTGATATTGATGCCGCTATGGCGCACGAAAGCAGACCCTCGGTTGACCGGCAGTACGACAACCATTTTTACGCCGAACAGGTGCTCTCTTTTGCCGGCGTACAACCGGGAGTTCGCATGGCCTTCATCGGCAGCGCCGGGGTTTACTACACCAGCATCGCCAGCTTGCTGGCAGGCCCTGAAGGAAAGGTCTATGTGCACAACGCCAGCTGGAGCGTGCAGGAGTATCCCAGCGTGCTGAACAACTGGTATGGCCGCATGGTGAACAGTCCCATGCACAATATCTCGCCCATTATTACCGACATGGACGAAATCGACTTCCCCGAACTGCTCGACCTGGTATTTATCGACCGCTTCTATCACGACGTGGTTCGCAACGTGCCCAATGACGTGGATGCCATGAATCGGGCTATTCTGGAAAGCTTAAAACCCGGCGGCCACTACGTGGTTCTGGACCATGCCGCCAAACAGGGTACCGGCACCTCCGAGGCCTGGCCCATCCACCGCATTGAAGAATCAGTCGTTGTAGAACAGATTGAAGCCGCAGATTTTCGACTGGTAGACACAAGCCAGGCTGCGCGCAACCCAGACGATGACCTCACTGGGCTGGCCCGGCGTGACAACATGACCAATACCGATCGCTTCCTGCTTAAATTCGAGCGGCCCGAATCATGATTTCCAGCAATGCGGTGAAAACACCAGTAGACCTCGAAACCGGGCGCCGCTATGCCACGCTGAACGTGGTGGCGGGCTTTCTGGCCTTTTTCTTTATGATGGGCGTTCCGGTACTGATGATGCCCACTCTGTACCCGGTCATCATGGAAGACATGAACTGGACCCGCGCCGAGGTAACCAGTTTTTCCACGGTCAAGTTTGCCGCCAGCGCTGTCGGCGCATTCTTTATAGGCTTTTTGGTTGACCGCTTCGGCATAAAAACCATGGGCACCATCACCGCCGTGATAACCGGTTTGGGCATGGGCGCATTCTGGTTTGTCGACAGCCTGCCCATCTATCAGTTGGTCGGCTTCTTTCTGGGGCTGGGTGCGGTCGCTACCACCGTCACCCTGAAGGTGCTGGTCTCGCGATGGTACTACGCCAGGCAGGGTTTCATGATTGGCATCACCATGCTGGGTGCCGGCGTTGCTGGCACCCTGACGCCACTGCTTGCCGAATGGATGCAAACGCAAATCGGCTGGCGCGCCACCATCGTTGCCATGAGTCTTGGTATCTGGTTTCTGTTCATTCCCACCTTTCTGTTTTTTGCGCGCAGCACCCCCGAGGAATACGGCCTTAGCGCTGAAGAACTCGATCCGGGCAAGGTGCCCACCAAACCAGATACCAGCAATATGCCGGGCATAGGCGCAGTACTTCGCTCGCGCACCTTCTGGGTATTTGCGCTGGGCAATTTTTTAATCGGTATTGCCGAACAGGGAATGCAGCAAAACCAGAAGCTTTTTTTGCAGAACGAACTGATGCTGCCCGCTTTGCTGGCCGCTGCCAGCTACAGCTGGGTAACCATTTTTGGCAATGTTGGCAAGGTCGCCTTTGGGTGGCTCTATGATCGATTCTCGGTGCGTGGCGTTGCCTTCTGCTGGCTTACCATTGGCATTGGCATACTGACCATACTGCCCGTTTCCGGAATGCTTACCTTTATGATCTTCGCCATCGTGCGCGGCACCTCGCACGGCGGTAATCTGGTCGATATTCCGGTATTGATGCGGCATGTATTCGGTACCAAAACACTGGCCAAGGCCTTTAGCTTTCAGTACGCAATCTACATGGTGGGGGCCAGTCTGGGTACCTGGCTGGTGGCATCCATGGCAGACAGGATGGGCACCTACGTGCCGGCCTTTATTCTGGTTGCCTGCCTGTGTTTCGTAGCGGCAGCGCTGATTGTCTGGATCAAACCGGTGTACTGGGTACCACCCTCAAGCCAGGAAGAACCACCCAAGACCCCTACTCCAGCCACTTAACCGGCTCTTCCTGCCAGCCGGGCAGCAATGCAAGCTGCTCGGCTGTCAGCTTCAACTCCTGGTCCAGCTGATCAAGCGTGGCTTTCGAATAGCCCTCAATGCAATCAACCAGCTCATCGTAGTCGGTAGCACCCAGTTGCTTGAGTATTAGCGGGCGAAACCGGGCCGGAATTGCCGCCAAGGTTTTGTCCTGCAAGCCCAGCAAGCGCTCCCACATTTGCATCACACGCCAGAATTGCAACTGTTCGGCCAGACCCTCCTGGCCCGACAGCACTGCCAGCTTCTCGACCATCCGTGGATAGGCAAGATCTGCCAGGTCGGGGTTATCAGGCATCAAGCGAAGCGCCAGGCAACCTATCAGGTATTCGGTTTCCATCAGGCCGCCCGGGCGCAGCTTGGTGTTGAACAAATCCAGCCCTCCATCGCTAATGCGTTGCTCACGAATGCGGCCAAGCATCTTGGCTGCGTCAATGCGGAATTGGTCGCGGTCGCGCTGACGCGTGATCACAGCCTTCCGTATCTTGCCAATCTCTTGCAGCATGTCGTTGGCGCCCACTATGGGCCGGCTGGCCACCAGGGCCAGGTGCTCCCAGGTTTTTGCCCGATTTTCCTGATAATTCTGAAGGCTATGCAGGCTGATGGTAGGAGCGCCCGAGCGACCCGAAGGACGCAATCTGGTATCCATCTCGTAAACCACGCCTTCTTTCATGCGGGTAGACAGTGCAGTTTGCAAGCGATTCACAAAGCGGGTTGCCTGGTCAATGGAGGCGTCGTTCTGGCAAATATAGGTAATATCCAGGTCGGACATGGGAGCCATTCGGCTCATGCCCAACTTGCCCATGCCCAACACCGCAAAACCAGGCGGCATATCCAGCTTTTCCGACACTACCTGAAGCCCCTGTTTCAGAGAGTATTTAGCCAGGTCGCTTAACAACTCCTGAAACCGAACCGGTTCCAGCTCGCCGTCGAGAAAACGCAAATACAGTTGGTACAGCTCTTCATTTACCTGCCTTCGCATGCGCTCAAGCCGCACCTCGTAGTCAGGACTTTGCATCACCCACTCGCAGTCGAATGGCCAATCGTCGGCGGTTCGGGCGGTATTCTCCGATTGCATCAAGCTATCGATAATATGCGGCGTTTGCTCCAACAGGCTTTGCATGGGCGGCGAATAAATTAGAGGGGTTACCAAACCGTGCAGCAACCGCGGCGAATTTTGCAGCAGCCTTAAATATTGGCCGCCCGGTGGTAATCGGCAAAAAAAGGCGTGCAACTGGGCAATTGCGCTGCCCATCTCGGCGCCACTTTCAAGCAGCTCCTGCATTAACGCCCGGTAGAGAGAACCCATTTTGAGCGACTGCGCCTCGCTCACCCCGTAGCTGCGAAACCCCTCCGACCATCCCTGCACAATTTCCTGGGTTCTGGGTGCCAGCCTTTCCAGGTCAAGATCGACATCAGGCTGTTTTTCTGTATCCGGACTATCGGGGCGAAATACTTGATCAAACCTGGCATGCACCCGCTGCCGGATACTTGCCAATGGCGCCTCGAGCTGGTTCCAATCTTCCAAACTGCATAACTGCATCAGATTTTTCTGGTCTGTCTGCGCTTCGGGCAACAGATGGGTTTGCATGTTTTCCAGCATTTGCACGCGATTTTCCAGTCTTCGCAGCCACAAATAGTCTTCCACCAGTTGTGCAATACAGTCGGGCTCGATAATTTTCTGCTCGGCCAGCTGCTGCAGTGCACTCACCGTATGTCCGGTACGCAGTTCGTGCACCTTGCCACCCCATATCAGCTGCAAACCGTTGGCAAAGAACTCGATTTCCCGAATGCCTCCGGTACCCAACTTTAAGTTGAAGCCGGCCGCCGGCGTGTCGATACGAGTGTCCCGCACACCCCGCTTCACCAGCTGGGGGTGCTCCAGATCGATTCGGTCTTTCAGGTAGGCCAGTTCTTCCAGCGCGCGAAAATCGAGATTCTGCCGCCAGATGTAGGGTTCCAGATCGTGCAGAAACTCGTTGCCGGTTTGCAGGTCACCTGCCACAACTCTGGCCTTCATTAGAGCAAGCCGATGCCAGGGCAGCGAACGGAAAAAGTAGTAGTCCAGTGCGGCATCGGTCGACATGGCAATCTGGGTTGCCGACGATTCGGGCCGCAATCGCCAGTCAACCCGCCACACCAGCTCGTGAAGCCCGTTACCGCTGAGAATCCGGGTCAGGCTTTTCAACACGCGGGCGCAAACGTCGCCCTTGCCCTGCATTGGCCCCGTGGGCACCTTGTCACTGTCGAAAAAACCAATCAGGTCGATATCCGAACTGAAGTTCAGATCGCAACCGCCCAACTTGCCCAGGCCCAATACAAACAGGCCAGGTACGGGCTCGCCCTCGACGGGCAAGTCCCTGCAAAGTTTTCGAATGGCGGGGTCGCACCAGGCCGATCGCAGCGCCACATCGATACAGGCATCGGCAAAGCTCGACTGCAATCGCCCGATTGCTACGCCATCTTCACCCTGCAGTATGTCTGCAGCCGCCAAAGCCAGGCTGAATTCCGCCTTCGCTTGCTGCAGGAGCGTTGCCACCTGAGCTGGCAGCCAGGCATCGTTTGAACCGGTTTGCAGTCTGTCGATAAGCTGCTGGCAGGCGGCCGAAGAATCCTCACAAACCAGGGACACAAACTCATCCGAGCTTTCATTCAGGCATCGCGTCAGGTACGCAGAAGCGGAAAGTTTCTGTTCGAGATCTTCTCGTGACAGCATTCAAGCCCCCAATAATTGCTGTGCGGCGTTTAAATTTCAGGTTTTTTCAGGAACAACATGACTGATCGGGACGCAATCAGGGAATTTCGACGTACTTGCCCCTGTGGTAGCCCAGCACGGGGCGCGCGGCGTCGGCGGCATAAGACTCTACCCTGCCCACAAAAATAATGTGGTCGCCGCCTTCGTACTGGTGTTCTGATCGGCACTCAAAATGGGCGACGCAGCCAGAAATCAGCGGTAAACCCAGCTGTGATTTCTGCCAGTCCAGGTTGGCAAAACGGTCCTCTGCCCGGCCGGCAAACCTGTTCGACAATTCCTGCTGGTCGCTGCCCAGCACATGAATGCAAAAGCCCGGCGCTTTTTGATAGGCACTAAGCATGCTGGACGATTTGGCCATGCTCCACAGTACCAGTGGCGGGTCCAGCGATACCGAGTTAAAGCTGTTGGCAGTGAGGCCCATGGGCGTATCGCCATCCATGCTGGTGATCACGGTGATGCCGGTGGCAAAAAGCCCCAGCGCGTTGCGAAATTCTATTTGGTCGGCATCCATGCTCACACCATGCTTGGGTCGGGTTCGAGCCCCATCAGCTCGCGGCCCAGAATTTGCTTGCAAATATCATAGTCGGTGTAGGCATGGGCGCCGGTGCAGTGGGCGTCACGAAACAGGCGTTGTGCCTCCTGGTCTTCATACCAGTTGCTGGCGCCCATAAAGTCGAACAGCCTGTCTACCGCCTCAATACACATTTGCACCGCGTAAGCCTGATTGGTCCGCCAGAAAGTGAGCGTACGGATATCTGGAAGCTTGTGCTGGCGGCCATGTTCGGCATGTTCTTCCCAGGTTTTCTCCAAAAAGGCGCGCGCGGCTGCAATCTGGTGGGTGCTTTCTGCAACGCGCATTAACGCCGGGGCGGCATTGCCTGCGTTGGCCAGAGTATAGGCACGCACGCGCTTGGCTGCTTTGTCTTTGTAGACCTCTAACATGCGTTCGGCGATGCCCAGGCTGACCGCGGCAAATCCCGAGGCGAAGTAGGGTCGGTACGGCGCATGAAAAATTTCGCTGTCCGGGTACATTCCGTAGCCACTGGACTGCCCCGTCATCATGTGAGGTGCCGCTTCAATGCGGTGGTTGGGAATAAAAGCCTCTTTAAGCATCAGGGTTTTGGTTCCGCTGCCGCGAATACCCATAGTGAACCAGTCGTCCACAATGTCGTACTCGCTGCGCGGCACAATGCCAAAGCAGTAGGTTTTGTTGCCCTCATCGTCGTGGCGGAAAAAACCCAGAATGGCCCACTCGGCGTAATCGCAGCCACTGCTCCATTTCATTTCGCCATCGATGATGACGCCGCCTTCAACTTCACGAATTTTGCCGAAGGGCGCAATGCTACTGCTGGCGGTGGCGGTTGGGTCTTCACCCCAGAACTCGTCCTGTGCCTCTTTACAAAACAGCGCCATCTGATGGCTGTGGGTGGCCAGCAGGCTGGCTGCCCAGGCTGTGCCCGCATCCGCGCCGGCAAGCGCAGCAACACAGTTGCCAAACTGGGGAAGGTTCAGCTCCATGCCACCGTAGGCCTTGGGCTGAAAGGCACGCATAAAGCCAATTTCGGTTAGCAACCGCATGGATTCGGGATTGGGCCGACGGTTTTTTTCCGAGTCTTCGGCACCCTCGGCTATCTTGGGAAGTATTTTCTGCAGGTCGCGCAGCAACGGGCTGTCGTAGCTCATTTGGTATCACCTTACCCCGGGTTATTTGTTTTCTTACAGGGCAAATGCTACCCGAGGCGGGCCAGTTAGACGACCGCTATATGCAATTTCATACAAATCCGTATCAGCTGCGCAAAACCGGGCCGGATGTCATTCGATTCGGGGGAAGGGCCAGCCGCCGGAAACGTGAACCTCTTCCACCGATACCGCCCTGCCCAATTCATCGGTTTCAAATATAAAACCAAAGCCATTGCTGGCATCAAATGCAGTCTGCGACCGTGGGTAAAGTTCAATTTCTGTGCCGTTCCGGGTTAACTGAAGCTCGCCCTGTTCAAGGTAGAACTCCAGGGTGATGATATTGCCCAACCATTGCCCCTGGTAAGTGCCCACGTATTGCTGCAGCAGCTCAAGAGGCACTGCAACTTGTTCGGCCGCAGCAGCAGTGGTGCTGCCCTCCCACTTGCTACCCAACTGGTCGGTTTCATTGCACACCAGCTCCAGCAACTCGTCATCGCCCTGGTGCCGCAGCTGTATGCTGACCTTAAGCGGCGCAGTGAAGGCGCCCGGGTCTTCATAGGTTACGTCCAGCTGAATTTGGCCAAACGAGGTGCGTCTGTAGCGCTCGGTAATACGAAGCTGCTCGGTATGTGTTGCCCCGCGCCTGTCCAGCCAGGTTTTGTCGTTGTACCCATTACTCTCAACAACAAGTGTGGCTTCGTCCCAGTAACCAATGGAGTAACCCATCCAGGTAGGAAACGGGTTTTCCTCTAGCTGGCGACCGTCCATGTAGATCGGTCGGTGCACCATATCCTCGTGCAGTATGGCTATGTATTCCGGCGACTGCACAATTCGACGCAGCCCAGTAGAAAAAGCCGACGCTGTCAGGTATGCCGGGCCACTGGGCAAGCAGTTGTAACGGGGCTGGTCGGCAAAAAAATTGTCGGCATGCTGATTCATGGTATCAACCACCCAGGGCATGAACTTGTCAGACTCGGGCAAATCGCCAGTCACGCTAGTGGCCGCCCAAATCCCGGACAAGTCTGTCGTGCCCCAGGCGGTTTTCGGCGTTGGTGCCTGCATATCCACCGCACCATCATCGGTGCGCGGAGCACCCGTTGCGGGTAACCCAAGCCACTGTGCCATAGCAAGCATGGGCCAGATCATCAGCGTCAGCAGAACTACACGCATACCACCCCCCCCCTGAAATTTTCAAAATCTAGTAATGTAAAGCCAGTGTTTGTATAGCGAACATTCTGTACTATACCGGAAAAGGTTTTCCATCATCGGAGTTTACGAAATGAAAATGTCTCACTGGATTTGCGCGGCCGTACTGGCCCTGAGTGCAACCGCCGGCCAGGCTCATCATTCTTTTACTGCAGAATTCGATATCAACAAGCCAATTAGCTTCAGCGGGACCGTAACCCGCATGGAATGGACCAACCCCCATGCCTGGTTTTTCGTGGATGTGGAAAACGAAGCGGGAGAAACAGAAACCTGGGCCATGGAATTGCTGGGCGTTAACCGACTGCTGCGCGAAGGTTGGACTCGGGACAAGATATCTCCAGGCGACCGTCTCTATGTAGAAGGTTATGCAGCGAGAAATGGCACCACTACCGGCAATGCTTCGATAGTCATTATCGAAGAGACCGGCCAACAAATCTGGGGAACTCCGATTGAGGAGTTACTTAACCAGTAATGCACCTATGAATAAAAAGCCGCCCCTGTGGGCGGCTTTTTTGTTTGAGCTTTAGGCTATTCCTCGACCCGGGGGAAGGTCCATCCACCGGATACGTGCACTTCCGATATAGCGGTCGCGTCGCCATTATCCTTTACCGAAAACACATAGCCCCAGCCGCCTCGAATAAAGGTAGTTTCGCCCTGAGGAATCAGTTCGGCTTTCGAGCCACGACGCGTTAAATAGAGCTTTCCGTCATCTTCCAGCGTGACATCCACAGTGATGGTGGCATCTATGTAAACACCGCGGTACCGGCCTACATATTTTTCCAGAATCTCGCGCGGAACCTCGATCAGATCCGCTTCAACGTCCTCATAGTCGCCCGTGTAATGGCTGGTACCCTCGCTGGCCTCGTTGCAAACCACTTCCATCATTTCATCGTCTGCAATCAAGCGCATTTCGTAACCGACTTCCAGCGGTTCGGTAAAGGTACCCGGATCGTCGTATATCGCCTCAACTTCAATGGTGCCGTAACTGGTGCGAGTCATGCGTTCGGTAATGCGCAGCTGCTCAGTGTGGCTGAGACCGGTTCGATGCAGCCAGGTTTTGTCGTTATAACCGTTACTTTCAACCACCAGCGTATCGCCCTCCCAGTGGCCTACCGAATAACCCATCCAACTGGGCAGCAACACCTCGTCCTCCAGTTCGCGGCCATCCAGGAAGATTTGTCGGTACTTAAGGTCTGCATAAAGCAAAGCAATCATATCCGGCGAATGTACAATGCGCCGCGTACCCACCTCGGTGTTTTCGTGGCTGTAGCCCGGGCCATTGGGAAGGCACAAATTGCGGGGGTTGTTCGCATTGAAGTTACGGTTTCGATCCTCTATCAACGCCTGCATCCAGGGCTGAATTTTGTCGTCGGCCGGCGGAACTCCCCGGGTGCCGCCCGGGCTGTAAAGGCCGGAGAAATCCGGAGTACCCCAGGAAGTTCGCGGGGGCGGCGCATCCAGGTCAGGCTCGCCGCTGTCGGTGCGCGGCAGGCCCGGAGTTTCCAGGCCCAGCCATTGAGCCTGCAGTGAATTACAGAACAACAGCGCCATGCCCAATACGACAAATATTTTCATGCTTCCCCCACACCTATTTATTTTCTTGATCATAGCGAATTAGGTTACATTGTTTCTATTACGAACAGTAAAGACATCATAAGTTCAGACCTGATCCAGAAACTCCTTCACCACATCGCGATAGTTGCGGCTAACCTTGATGCGATCGTTGTCGCCTATCTGCAAAAAGCACTCTCCCTTGGTGTGGGTGAATATTTGCTTGATATGGCGGGTATTGACGATGGTAGAGCGATGCACCCTCTTGAATATTTTGTCGTCCAACTGGTCCAGAAGTTTTTTCATGGTGCTGCGCATGATGTGCGTTTCGCCTTCCACATGAATACACATGTAGTCACCGGCAGCGTCTATCCAGGCAATCTTCTCCTGCTCGATCAATCGAATAACGTCGCGATCGCGGATTACAATTTTTCCCGGTTCCCCTGCCGCTTCTTCTTCGTCCTCGTTCCAGCTCGAATCGCCTCCCTGCTGCATGCCCACCACCGCGCGCATCAGCTGTTGCTTGGCCTGTAGGTTCTCTTTTCCTGATGACAAGCGTTCGATAGCCCGGTTCACGGCTACGGCAACCCGCTGCGGATCGAGTGGTTTCAGAATGTAATCCACTGCGTTTATTTCAAAGGCTTTGACCGCATACTGGTCATAGGCCGTTGCAAATATGACTAGCGGCATCATGTCTGATTGCAGGTTCGTCACCACATCCAAACCGGTCAAACCTGGCATTTGAATATCGAGAAACATCAGGTCGGGTTCATGAGCTGAGGCTGCCTGTATCGCATCTCTGCCGTTACTGCAGGTGCCCACAACCTCTATTTGGGGAATGGAATCCAGACAGCAACACAGCAGTTGAAGCGCCAGTGGCTCGTCATCTACCACCAGGGTTCGAATTTTAGTAGTGGATGGAGTCATCTAGGCCTCTATTCTGCTTGCAGAAGCTTCCACTTCATGGGGTATGACAATGCGGGTATGCAGCCCGCCCGACGGCACGTAGCTAAGCTGATATTCATAGTCTTGGCCATACAGGGTTTTCAACCGGTCGATGATATTGCGCAACCCGATCCCCCGACCATTCTCGCTTTTTAGCTTGCTTCCGGTAATTTTTTGGTTCGAGCCCGTATCGCTTAGCTCCAACACCAGCTTGTTATCCTCGATTCGCGCGCGCAATTTGAGTACGCCGCCCTTTTCGCTTTTTGCAATTGCGTATTTGAGAGAGTTTTCGATAATTGGCTGGATCAGCAAGCTGGGAACCAAAGCGGTGCTGGCTTCGGAAGATACCTCGAAGTCGAGTTGCAGCCGCTCGCCAAACCGGGTTTTTTCAATTTCCAGGTACAGCATCAGTGCCTGAACTTCGCTCTCGAGGGGAATCTTCATATCCGGATTATTGTCCAGTGAATAACGCAAAAACTGGCTCAGCTGAACAATCATTCGCTGCGCCTTGGACATTTCCTGCATTTGTACCAAGGCATTAATGGCGTTCAGTGTGTTAAACAAAAAATGTGGGTTCAGCTGGTATCGAAGCATTTTCAACTGCGCATCGCGGGCCACCGCTTCGGCCTGCAAGCGTTTCAACTGCTCACGACTGGAAACAGCCTCGGCTTGCAGCATCATGGAATGTTCAGCCTGCAACAGCTGAAAATAGCGGGTGCCGTGGTAGAGCGCACCCCAGCCCAGAAAAATAAAAATGGCACCAAAATACCAGCCACCAAAATCTGGCCAGACATTTTCTTCCCGAGTAATCCATATAAAGGTTTGCATTC
>CAKZNR010000052.1 GCA_937129725.1 uncultured Cellvibrionales bacterium
ACATGCTGGCCGACCTGTCGAAAGAGGCTGGCGTGAACGAAATTCATCAGTTCGCCAACGCGCTACTGAATGCCATTGACGCCCAGGCAGGCGAGTCTGGCATCAACCCCGAAAGTTGCGAAACCCTGCTTGGCGCCTGGGAAATGCTGATGTCCATGCTCGATTCGATCGCGTCATGGCAGGTGGTTAACCCCTCTTCGCCAGATCAGCTCGATGCCCTGAAATCCATGGCTCAAGACCGTCCTGAAAACGAGGATATCGAGCAGCTATTGCCCGAGCCCGCCGCCGAGCCCTTACAACAGCCCGAACGCGAAGCCGAGCTCGCCAGCGATCTGGCCGATATCGACTTCGACGACGAGCTATTGCAAACCTTCCTGGAAGAAGCCGAGGATCTGGCTTTGCAAATAGGCGAAACTCTGGGCCAGTGGAGCAACGATCAGGGCAACATGAGCAATGCCGATGTTTTGCACCGGCTGTTGCATACGCTCAAGGGTGGAGCCCGCCTTTCGGGTTTAATGCGCCTGGGTGCGGAAGCACACGATTTTGAAACCTTCACTCTGGATCACCAGGTTGCACAGCAGGCAGACGAAGCCTTTTTCGATCAGGCTCGAGAACGCCTCGCTTCGATTAACGACCTGGTTCAGCGCATACGAGAGCGCGACGCCTCAGCCGTGCAGGAAACCTCTGAACCCGCCGAAAGCGAACCGGTAATTACGCCGGTTGCGGATGACATTGCCACCGGCAACCTGAGCGAAGCCCTGGCGGACGAAGAACCGGACGAAGACACAAGCGCGCCTGCCGAAACCGCAGCCGAGGCGCAACCACAAACAGCGCCTGCCGACGATAAAACTGCAGCGCCAGCCAAAACCGAAAGTGCAGCCTCGGGCATAGCCGAATCGGTGCGTCTGCGCGCCAGCGACCTTGACGATCTTATTGGCCTCGCCGGTGAAACTACCGTATACCGCGGGCGGGTTGAGGCTCGCAACCAGCGTGTCGACAGCCTGAACAAAGAACTGGAAACCACCATCGACCGGGTGCAGGCATTGGCCCGGCGGCTCGATCTGGAAACCCAGGCCCAAATCAGCTTCCGCCGCGAACAGATTGCCGAATCTTCTGGTGAAGAAGAATTCGACCCACTGGAGATGGATCGCTACTCGGCACTGCAACAGTTGGCCCGACAGTTAATTGAATCCACCAGCGACCTTCTCGATATCCGCTCGGGGCTGTCGATGCAGCAAAGCGATATCCAGACACTACTCACCCAGACCGCGCGCATTCAGTCGGAACTGAACGACCGTTTGCTGCGCACGCGCATGGTTCCTTTTGCACGGCTTCTGCCTCGCCTGCAGCGCATGACACGGCAGATATCTGCCGAACTGGGCAAACAGGTTAGTCTGCATAGCGGTACCCTGGAAGGAGAGCTCGATCGCAATATTCTGGAGCAGATATTGCCTGCGCTGGAGCATATTTTGCGCAACGCCATCGACCACGGAATTGAAGCGGCCGATGTTCGCAAAGCGCGTGCAAAGGATGAATCCGGTCGTATCAACATCGAGGTGACACGGGATGGTGCCCAGGTAGTCATCAAAATTGCCGATGACGGTGCCGGCCTCGACCTGCAGCGCATCGGCGCCAGGGCAGTAGAGCGCAAACTGGTCGACGAATCCCAGCTGCAGGAACTCACCGAGGCCGAAATTGCCGACCTGGTGTTCGAGCCAGGCTTCTCCACCGCCGAAAACGTCAGCCAAATTTCCGGCCGCGGCGTGGGCATGGACGTGGTGCGCTCCATTGTTACCCAGCTGGGCGGAACGGTTGAAATTGGCAGCAAGGCCGAGGTAGGCACTACCTTTTTCCTCAACATACCCTTTACGCTATCGGTAAACAGGGCGCTGATGGTGCAGATTGGTGACGACCAGTTTGCTGTACCCCTGTCATCGCTTGAAGCTCTGGCCCGCGTTGAGCGCGAAGACCTGGACAGCTATTACGATGACAGCGAGAAGCGGTTGCGCTACGGTGAGCATCTCTACCGTGTACGATACCTCGGCGATATCCTCGATTCGTCCGCTCGCCCACCCACCAACAGTATCACCGAGCGCACCGTACCCCTGTTGCTGTTCCGCTCGAACGAATACGCCATTGCCGCGCAGGTTGACGAAATCCTTGGCAATCAGGAAGTTGTGGTGAAATCACTCGGCCGGCCTTTGCATTCGCTGGCCGGTATTTCCGGTGGCGCCATCATGGCCGACGGCAAGGTGGTTATCGCCCTGGATATGTTTACCCTTATGGGCAGTGGCCGCGATATTGAAACCAGGGCCGAAGAAGTCGAGCCTCCAGAAGAGGATACCGGCAAATATGTGCTGGTTGTAGACGACTCTGTGACTGTGCGAAAAGTGACCAGCCGCTTTCTGGCCCGTCAGGGTTACCATACCGGGTTGGCTCGCGACGGAGTGGAGGCACTGCGCGCAATCAACGAGCACGAACCCGACCTGATCCTGCTCGACCTGGAAATGCCTCGCATGGACGGCTTCGAACTGATCGGCATTCTCAAGGAAGACGAAAACTTCAAAGACATCCCCATTATTCTGGTCACCTCGCGAACCGGCGAAAAACACCGCCAGCGCGGCTTGCAGCTGGGCGCCAGCATGTACTTCGGCAAGCCCTGGCGCGAGAACGAAATGCTGGAAGCCATTCAGCAAGTACTGGGTGAGGCGGGCAAGGATTCATGAGCGACGACACCCTGAAGAGTTGCACAATCGGCATTTGTGACGGATTAAATCTGCTATTGCCCGACAACCTGATTGGCGACGTGATTTCTGCCATTGGCATTACCGCACTGGAAAATCACGACCCCTGGTTTATTGGTGAGACCGAGTGGCGTGGGCTGCAGCTGCCAGTAATCAGCATCGAGCAATTGATTCGCAACGGCCCCGCTCGCATCCATGGTTCTCATATTGCCGTGTTTCGCGGTACCCATGACCCGGCGCGACTTCCTTTCTATGGGGTTCCCCTGCAGGCCGCACCGCACAGCTATCCCATCAGCCATGGCGGCGAACTGACCCTGCTGGAAGACGCCAAGTCGTTCGATTTTTGTCTACAGAAAGTGCGGGTGCGCGGAGTGTCTACACTTATTCCCGACCTTGAGGGCATTGAAGAACGTTTGCTGGAAACCCTGCCCGGAAAAGCGCAAAGCTAGTTCAGGTCGCCCCAGAGAAACTGCGCCAGGCTGATAACCGCAACGGGCGCAGTCTCGGTTCTCATTACCCGCGGGCCAACGCCAGCCTCAACAAACCCAGACGAGCTCAGCAACTCGAGCTCGCTGTTTTCGAACCCACCCTCCGGGCCCACTACAAGCACCAGAGATGTCGGCATCTCGTTTCCGGCGATGGTTGCCAGTGATTGCGCGCCCGGCTGCAGCATCAGTCGCAGGTCGGCAGCCATCGGCTGCCAATCGGTCAACTTCAGCGGTGCATGCAGTTGAGGAACAGAGCAGCGACCCGACTGCTCGGCAGCCGAAATCATCAGGCGCTGCCAGTGGCCGGTTTTCTTTTCTGCCCGCGCGGCGCTCCATTTTTCGGAGCGCACCGTAATGAGTGGCTGAACCGAGTTGACCCCCAGTTCGGTGGCCTTCTGAAGCGCCCAGTCAAACCGGTCTGCGCGCGACAACCCCAAAGCCAGACACAGCTCAAGCGGTGAATCTTTTACTCCCTGGCGCTGCGAGACAAGCCGCACTCGTGCGCAGCGCGCATCGGCCAATTCAATTTCGCCCTGGTACTCACCACCACTGCCATCAAACAGCACCAGCTCACGACCTAAACCCATGCGAAGTACCTTGCAGAGGTGGTTCGAGGCAAAGGAATCCAGCTCGACCGCCCGGCTCTGCTGCATGCTATCGGAAAGCGGCTGCGAGCTGTAAATGCGTGGGATTCGCAAGGTCGGGCTCAGCTATTGCCCAGACCGAGGCGCTGGCAAATACGGCTTACCGGGCCTGACTGGTTCATGCTGTAGAAGTGGAACGCTGGCACGCCTTCGCGAATCAGGCCCTCACACAAGCGGGTGACAACATCTTCGCCGAACGCTATCAGCGCCTCTTTGCTCGCCGCTCCCGCCATGCCCTTACGCAACCAGCGCGGAATATCGGCGCCGCAGTTTTCCGAGAAGCGCACCAGGTTCTCCATATTGGTGATGGGCATAATGCCCGGCACCAGGGGCTTATCGATGCCCTGACGCGAACAATGCTCACGAAAAACCAAAAAGGATTCCAGGTTATAGAAGTACTGGGTAATTGCTTCATCGGCACCGGCAGCAAGCTTGTTGGCCAGGTAGGCCACATCTTCCTCGTAGCCTTTGGCTTGCGGATGAACCTCCGGGTAACAGGCTACGGCAATATGGAACCAGTCGCCAAACTCCTGACGCACAAACTGCACCAACTGGTTGGCATAAACCGGCCGAACCTGGCCCATGCCGGATGGCAAATCGCCACGCAGCGCTACCAGGCGCCTGATGCCCTGATCCTTGTAGTCTTGCAGCAGCGCGCGCACGCTTGCCTCGTCGTCGGCGCCAAATGACAGGTGTGGTGCTACCTCCAGCTGCCGGCCCGCCAACTCCACTACCACATCGCGCGTTTGGTGGCGGGTGGAACCACCGGCACCGTAGGTCACCGAATAGTATTCCGGCTGCAGAGGCTGCAAATCGTCAACCACTCTCTGCAGTTTTTGCTTTCCCTCTACCGTCTTCGGCGGGAAAAACTCCACACTGAATGGAGTCGCTGTCATAAATCAGTACCGGTAGTGTTCGGGCTTGTAGGGGCCATCAACCCCCACACCAATGTAGTTGGCCTGCTGCTCGGTCAGGCGCGTCAGCACACCACCAAAGCCTTCCACCATGGCCGCCGCCACCTCTTCGTCCAGCTTGCGCGGCAATACTTCCACACGCAGCTTGTCGGCCTTCTCGGCGGCCGGTAAATCAGCAAACTTCTCTCCGTACAGGTGAATCTGCGCCAGCACCTGGTTGGCAAAGGAACCGTCCATGATGCGCGAGGGGTGGCCGGTGGCATTGCCCAGGTTCACCAGGCGGCCCTCGGACAGCAGCAACAGAAAATCGCTGCCCGCTTCGTTGCGTATCACCTTGTGCACCTGGGGTTTTACTTCCTGCCAGGTCCAGTTTTTGCGCATGAAGGCGGTGTCGATCTCGTTGTCGAAGTGGCCAATGTTGCACACCACCGCGCCCGACTTGATCGCCTTGAGCATGTTGGCGTCGCACACGTTCACGTTGCCGGTGGTGGTCACCAGCAGTTCGGTTTTTTGCAGCAACTCGCGGTTAATGCTGGCTTCGGTTCCGTCGTTAATGCCGTCAATGTAGGGCGACACCAGCTCGAAACCGTCCATGCAGGCCTGCATGGCACAGATGGGGTCCACCTCGGCCACGCGCACAATCATGCCTTCCTGGCGCAGCGACTGGGCCGAGCCCTTGCCGACATCACCGTAACCAATCACCAGCGCGCGCTTGCCCGACAGCAGGTGGTCGGTGGCGCGCTTGATGGCATCGTTCAGCGAGTGGCGGCAACCGTACTTGTTGTCGTTTTTTGCCTTGGTCACCGAGTCGTTCACGTTGATCGCCGGCACTTTCAGGGTGCCATCGCGCAGCATCTCCTGCAGCCGGTGCACGCCGGTGGTGGTCTCCTCGGTGATGCCATGAATGGCATCCAGCATCTGCGGGAAGCGCTCGTGCAGCATGCCGGTCAGGTCGCCGCCATCGTCCAGAATCATGTTGGCATCCCAGGGGCGGCCGTCCTTCACAATGGTTTGCTCGATGCACCACTCGTACTCTTCCTCGGTCTCGCCTTTCCAGGCAAACACCGGCACACCCGCCGCGGCAATGGCCGCCGCCGCGTGGTCCTGGGTAGAGAAGATATTGCACGAGCTCCAGCGCACTTCGGCGCCCAGTGCCACCAGGGTTTCAATCAGCACGGCGGTTTGCACCGTCATGTGAATGCAGCCCAGAATTTTAGCGCCAGCCAGCGGCTGCTCGGCCCGGTACGACTCGCGCAGCGCCATCAGCGCTGGCATCTCCGTCTCGGCAATCTCGATCTCGCGGCGACCGTAGTCGGCCAGGCCAATGTCGGCCACGCGGTAGTCGCTAAAGGGCAGTTTACTTACAGCAGGTACAGTCATGATGTCTCCAGATCCGGTTAAAGCGCATTCGCCAGGTCGGCGGCGCGGTCAGTGTGTTCCCAGGTAAAGTTGTCGCCCTCGCGGCCAAAGTGGCCGTAGGTGGCGGTGGCCCGGTAAATCGGTCGGCGCAGGTCGAGCATCTCGATAATGCCGCGCGGACGCAGGTCGAAGTGCTGTCGCACCAGGGCTTCAATGTCCCGGTCGGGCAGCTTGCCGGTACCAAAGGTGTCCAGCGAGATCGAAGTGGGCTCAGCCACGCCAATGGCATAGCTAATCTGTATCTCGCAGCGATCGGCCAGACCCGCGGCCACAATATTCTTGGCCACGTAGCGGCCGGCGTAAGCCGCCGAACGGTCGACCTTGGTGGGGTCCTTGCCCGAGAAAGCCCCGCCGCCATGGCGCGCCATGCCGCCATAGGTATCCACAATAATCTTGCGTCCGGTCAGGCCGCAGTCGCCCACCGGCCCGCCAATAATGAACTGGCCGGTCGGGTTGATGTGATACAGGGTGTCGTCGCTGAGCCACTCGGGGGGCAGTACCGGCTTCACAATCTCTTCAATCACGGCTTCACGCAGGTCGGCCTGGTTGATCTCCGGGTCGTGCTGGGTGGACAGCACCACCGCCTCGATGGCTTCGGGCTGGCCCTGCTCGTTGTAGCGCAAGCTCACCTGGCTCTTGGCGTCGGGTCGCAGCCAGGGCAACACGCCATTCTTGCGCAATTGTGCCTGGCGCTGGGTGAGGCGGTGGGCAAAGTAGATCGGCGCCGGCATCAGGGCATCGGTCTCGTTGCTGGCATAGCCGAACATCATGCCCTGATCGCCCGCGCCCAGCTCCTTGTTGCCGCTTTCGTCCACGCCCATGGCAATGTCACCGCTCTGCTTGCCAATGGCGTTGAGAATAGCGCAGCTGGCGCCGTCAAAACCCACGTCAGAACTGTTGTAGCCCACATCGAGAATGACACCGCGAACGATCTCTTCCAGGTCGACATAGGTGTCGGTGGCCACTTCGCCGGCCACAATCGCCATGCCCGTCTTCACCATGGTTTCCACCGCCACCTTGGCCACCGGGTCATCCTTTATGATGGCATCCAGAATGGCATCCGAAATCTGGTCGGCCAACTTGTCGGGGTGGCCTTCGGAGACCGACTCCGAGGTAAATACCCTGTTCGATGTCATGTATTTGCTTCCTGTTGATTCTTGAATATCAGCAGTTGCACCCGAAAGCCGTTCCTCAGGGCAAGAAACTGTTCGGAGTGCAACCCAAGGCCTTCATAGCCGGCAAAATCCAGTAATTGTTCGCGTTCAAATCCCAACCATAAATCACCGCAGCTGGTTCTGGACCATTCCTGATCGTGGCTACACAAATCACATAGCAGGAGGTATCCGCCCGGCGCCAGTGCAGTGGCCATCTCGGAAATTAATTCAGCGGGAGAAGCCAGGTGGTGCAGCACCATGCTGCAGGTCACCAGCCCAAACTCTCCGGCACAGGCAGAACTATCCAGCTCCTTACACCACCAATCCAGATGGGTTACCCCTGCCAATCGCTGCCGCGCCCGCTGCAGCAGCTCGGCCGATACATCCAGCGCAACAACCCGCTCGAAATTGCCCGCCAGTTCGCCCAGCAACTCACCCTCGCCACAACCCACTTCCAGCCAGCTGGATTGGGGCAATTCAAGACTGTCCACCATTTGCACAATGGCAGAGCCGTATTCGCCGTGGCCGGCAATTAAATCCTGCTGGTCGCGAAAACGCTCGGCGTTGCGAAGAAAAAAATCGCGCGACCTCTGCTCGCGCTGCTCCTGTAGGCTTCTCAGTTTTTGGTAAAGGGAGGTTGCGACGGGTTCGCGATCGATCAGCTGAAACAACTGCTGCAAGCTCTGTGTGCTAGCCGAGGGTTCGGGTAGTACGCGGCGGTAAAACAGCGAATTGCCCTCGCGCCGGCTGCAGAGAAACCCGGCTTCAACCAGCACTTTTAGGTGGTGGCTCATGGCCGGCTGGCGCACGTCAAACAGGCTGCATAGCTCGAGCACGCCAAACGAGTCGCGCTGCATAATGCGCACAATCTCGAAGCGCATGGGATCGCCGAGGGCCTTGAATGAATCGGCCAGACTAAAGGCCGAATTGTCTTGTGCTGCCAGTTCCATGTCGGGCAGACTACCCGAGCTAAAAATCTAT
>CAKZNR010000053.1 GCA_937129725.1 uncultured Cellvibrionales bacterium
GGCCCGGACAGAATATCCCCCTGTCCGGGCCTTCTTTGTTTACCCTTTGAGGCGCTTATCGCGTGCGGCCAAGAGCTTGAGGCGCAGCGCGTTCAGCTGAATGAAGCCCGCTGCGTCTTTTTGATCATAGGCACCAGCGTCATCTTCAAATGTCACGTGGGCTTCGGAATACAGCGAATGATCCGACCAGCGCCCGACTGTACGCACGTGGCCTTTGTACAATTTCAAACGAACAGTACCCGTCACATGAGTTTGGCTCGCGTCAATCGCGGCCTGTAACATTGTGCGTTCAGGGCTGTACCAAAAGCCGTTGTAAATCAGTTCGGCATAGCGCGGCATCAGGCTGTCTTTCAGGTGGGCTACCTCGCGGTTGCGGGTCAGCGATTCAATGGCTCGGTGGGCTGTCAGCAAAATGGAACCGCCCGGTGTTTCGTAGCAACCGCGTGATTTCATTCCCACGTAGCGGTTTTCAACCAGATCGAGCCGCCCGATACCGTTTTCGCCACCCAGCCGGTTCAATTCGGCAAGCATACTTGCCGGGGTCAGGCTGGAGCCGTTCAGTGCAACCGCATCGCCGCCTTTGAATTCAATTTCAATTTCGGCGGGTGTTTCCGGCGCGCTTTCGGGCGAAACAGACCAGCGCCACATGTCTTCTTCAGGACCACACCAGGGATCTTCAAGAATGCCGCCCTCGTAAGAAATGTGCAGCAGGTTCGCGTCCATCGAATAGGGCGATTTTTTCTTTTGGCTGGAAAAATCCACCGGTATACCGTGCTGTTCACAGTAGGCCATTAATTTGTCTCGCGAGTTCAGGTCCCACTCGCGCCAGGGCGCAATTACCTTAATACCTGGCTGCAGTGCATAGGCACCCAGCTCAAATCGAACCTGGTCGTTGCCCTTGCCGGTGGCGCCGTGCGAAATGGCATCGGCCCCGGTTTCAGAGGCAATTTCTACCATGCGCTTGGCGATCAGCGGGCGGGCAATGGAAGTGCCCAGCAGGTACTCGCCCTCGTAAACTGTATTGGCCCGAAACATGGGAAACACATAGTCGCGAACAAACTCTTCGCGCAGGTCTTCAATATAGATTTCTTTAACGCCCAGGCTTTCGGCTTTGGCTCTGGCCGGCTCCACTTCCTCGCCCTGGCCAATATCAGCAGTGAAGGTAACCACCTCACATTGGTACTCATCCTGCAGCCAGCGCACGATGACGGAAGTATCCAGGCCGCCTGAATAGGCGAGCACCACTTTATCTATATTGCTCATAGTTACCGGTTATTTGCTGAGTTTCGGGGGCGCGTATTCTAGCGGCACAGAAAGCACTTTACGAGAACCGGATTTGCGGGCTGAATCGGCGGGCAGAAAGGAGTAGCATATAGCAGCGCAAATTAAGCCCTGCCTGCTAAGGATTTCCATGAATTCAATTCGCCTCACCCGACCGGATGACTGGCACACCCACCTGCGCGATGGCGCTGCACTGGAACTGACCGTTGCACACGCTGCCCGCAGCTTTGCGCGCTCTATTGTGATGCCCAATCTGGTGCCTCCAGTAACCACCACAGCGCTGGCTGCTGCCTACCGCGAGCGAATCTTGCATCACCTGCCGCAAGGGGCCGACTGGGCACCCCTGATGACGCTGTACCTGACCGACAACACCGATCCTGAAGATCTGGTGGCAGGTGCCGAACAGGGAGTTGTGACCGCATGCAAACTTTACCCGGCTGGTGCCACCACCAACTCGGACAGCGGCGTCACCGATATCGACAAGATCTTCCCGGTTCTTTCTGCCATGCAGCAAGCGGGCATTCCACTATTGATTCACGGTGAAGTGACAGATGCCGATATTGATATCTTCGATCGCGAAGCGGTGTTTATCGAGCGACACCTCAAACGCATTGTGGAAAGCTTCCCCGATTTGAAGGTGGTACTGGAACACATCACCACGCGGCAAGCGGCCGAATTTGTGGCTTCGGCGGGCGACAGGGTGGCTGCTACCATCACGGCACACCACCTGATGTACAACCGCAACCATATGCTTGTCGGCGGTATTCGCCCGCACTATTACTGCCTGCCAATTCTGAAGCGCAACGAACACCAGCAAGCCCTGATCGATGCCGCCACCAGCGGCGATGCCAGTTTTTTCCTGGGTACCGATTCGGCTCCCCACAATCAGTCGGCAAAAGAAACAGCCTGTGGTTGCGCAGGATGCTACACAGCATGGCAGGCGCTGGAGATGTATGCCACGGTATTCGATCAGGCCAATGCACTGGACAAACTCGAAGCCTTTGCCAGCCTGAACGGGCCAGCCTTCTACCAACTGCCGGTAAATACCACTCAGGTTGAACTTCAGCGCCAACCACTGGAAATACCAACCAGCTTCGCCATGGGTGGAGAAACCTTGGTGCCACTTGATGCCGGTGAAACCCTTGGCTGGAGTCTGGTGCAATGAAAATGGACGAGCTGCTGGACGAAACGCCGAGTGACGAGATTTCCGAGGGCGCTATTGCCGACCGTTTTCGCGGCTACCTTCCGGTGGTGATCGATGTCGAAACCGGCGGTTTTAACAGCGCCACAGATGCATTGCTGGAAATTGCGGCGGTACCCATTCTGATGAACGTGGAGGGGCTTTTGATCACGGAAGCCACCTACAGCAGAAACGTAACGCCTTTCGAGGGCGCCAACCTCGAACCCAGCGCTTTGCAGTTTACCGGCATTGACCCGGACGACCCCGACCGAGACGCGCTGGACGAGGAAAGTGCGCTGAAGGAAGTGTTTGCGCCGATTCGCAAACTGATGAAACAGCACGGCTGCAAGCGCGCCATTCTGGTGGCGCACAATGCCCACTTCGACCTTGGCTTTGTCAACGCCGCTTGTGAACGCGCCGACATAAAGCGCAACCCATTCCACCCATTTTCCTGCTTCGATACCGCTACTCTCGGCGGCCTTGCCTACGGCCAAACCGTGCTGGCCCGTGCCTGCGAAAGCGCCGGAATCAGCTTTGACGCCAAATCGGCCCACAGCGCGGCGTACGATGCAGAGAAAACCGCAGAACTCTTCTGCGGCATCGTTAACCGATGGCAAAAGTTCAACCACCAGGTTTTTTCATGACTGACTCAACCCGCACTGAAGCACTCGACTACCACGAGTTCCCCACGCCCGGGAAACTGGCCATTCAGCCCACCAAGCCACTTTCCAACCAACACGATTTGGCTTTGGCCTACTCCCCCGGGGTAGCCGACGCCTGCAACGAAATTGTGAAAGACAAACTGGCAGCGGCTCGTTATACCTCTATCGGCAATCTGGTGGGTGTTATCAGCAATGGCACAGCGGTACTTGGTTTGGGCAACATTGGCGCACTGGCTTCCAAGCCGGTTATGGAAGGCAAGGCGGTGCTGTTTAAAAAATTCGCCAACATTGATGTGTTTGACATCGAGATCAATGAAACAGATGTCGACAAGCTGGTGGAAACCATCGCTTCGCTGGAGCCTACCTTCGGCGGCATTAACCTGGAAGACATCAAGGCCCCCGAATGCTTCTTTGTTGAGCAGAAGCTGAAAGCCCGCATGAATATCCCGGTATTCCACGATGACCAGCACGGCACCGCCATTGTGTCGGCCGCGGCGGTTTACAACGGGCTGCGAGTGGTAAACAAGAAATTTGAAGATGTGAAGCTGGTAGTTTCCGGCAGTGGCGCAGCCAGCATTGCCTGTGTGGAGCTACTCATCAGCATGGGGCTCAAACGTACCAATGTGCTGATGCTGGATAGCCGTGGCGTAATTTACAAGGGCCGCAAAGACGGCATGAACCCATGGAAGGAGTCTTTCGCCAACGAAACTGATGCCCGCACATTGGACGACGCGATGCAAGATGCCGATATCTTTTTGGGCTTAAGCGGCCCAGGCGTGCTGACGGGCGACATGTGTAAAAAAATGGCCCGAGACCCGCTGATTCTCGCCATGGCCAATCCGACTCCGGAAATCATGCCTGAAGAGGCTCGTGAGGCTAGGCCCGATGCCATTATTGCCACCGGGCGTTCCGACTACCCGAACCAGGTAAACAATGTACTCTGCTTTCCCTTCATCTTCCGCGGAGCGCTGGATTGCGGCGCCACCACCATCAACGAAGAGATGAAAAAGGCTTGCGTAAAGGCCATTGCAGACCTGGCCCACAAGGAAACCAGTGACCGGGTTGCCCAGGCCTACCGCGGCGAAAAACTGAAATTCGGCCGCGAATACCTGATCCCCAAACCCTTCGATCCGAGGTTAATCGAGGAGGTACCGCTTGCGGTGGTGAAAGCAGCCATGGAAAGTGGCGTAGCGGCTCGGCCGATTGAAGACCTGAATGCCTATGCGCTGAAACTGAAACTGTTCAACCACCGCAGCCGCATTTTCATGAAGCCCGTAATCGAGGCGGCGCGCAGCAACCCCATGCGAATTGCCTACGGCGAAGGCGAAAACGACGACATTTTGCGCGCCGTTCAGGTGGTGGTTGACGAAGGAATTGCCAAACCCGTGCTGATCGGGCGCCATTCCGTTACTCAGGAAAAAATTGAACAAATCGGCCTGCGCACGCGCGA
>CAKZNR010000054.1 GCA_937129725.1 uncultured Cellvibrionales bacterium
CGTTCACGTGCACTGGTCCCCACCGCAAGGTGGCAGTCGGCGATGGCCTCCTGAAAGCTGTCTACCACGCGGGCATTCTCCAGCACATCGGCGGCACCGGCTGCTCGCCACCGCGCCCGATCGGAAGGAAAAACCTGCGGCTGCACCAGCACCAGGTCGGAAAAACCCATATTTTTAATTGCGCGCGCCGCGCCGCCGATATTGCCCGGTTGAGCCGGAGCAACCAGCACAAAGCGCACCGACTGGAATAAATCAGACATGCTGACACCTGCTGAATTGAGCGCGGCATTATAGTCAATCCGGTGCAACAGTTCTGCCTGCTTTGACTGTTACAATGCAGTCACTGAAAGGGAGTAATACTTTGCACGTTCTTGTATGCGGAGGAGCCGGCTATATTGGCTCACACATGTGCCTCGAGCTACTGGCGCAGGGCCACCGGGTTACTATCCTCGACAACCTCAGCACAGGCCATGCAGAGGCTGCGTTGGGAACCGACCTTGTGAGGGCCGATATCCGCAGCGACGATCTGGTAACCGAACTGGACCGCCTGAAAATAGACGCCGTGATGCACTTTTCGGCGCTTTCGCTGGTGGGCGTCAGCATGCAGGCACCATCCGAATACTGGCAAAACAATGTATTTGGAACCTGGCGATTGCTTGAAGCAATGCGCGAGGTGGGTATCCGGCGCTTTATCTTCTCTTCCACAGCCGCTACCTACGGCAACCCGCAAAGCGCGCAGATTGACGAAAGTCACCCGACCCAACCCATCAACCCCTATGGCCACACCAAACTGGCCGTTGAGCATATGCTGAAAGACTATGCTGCCGCTTACGGAATGCAGTCGGTCAGCCTGCGCTACTTCAATGCCGCCGGTGCCGATCCCGAAGGCCGCATTGGCGAAGCCCATAACCCGGAAACACACCTGATTCCCAATGCACTTCGGGCTGCATCGGGTGCGGGGCCAAGCCTAACCATTTTTGGAGCGGATTACCCAACACCGGATGGC
>CAKZNR010000055.1 GCA_937129725.1 uncultured Cellvibrionales bacterium
AGACGGCGAAAACTGCGTCTACAGCGAAGCCTTTGTTGACTTCAGCAACCCGCTGACCAGTAGTGTTACGCTTTCCGATATCGGCGACGGCGCACACATCTTCGCCGGTTCACTTTTTGTTGGCGAAAACTACGCCACACTGGCGGCCGCCGAGGCTGCTGGTATCGAGCGCGGTGGAGACGGCCCGATTCTGACAATTCGTCCGGGCGTTACGGTTGCGCTGCAAAACTCTGAAGACTTCATTGCCATCATGCGCGGCTCGCGTATTGAAGCCCAGGGAACCCAGGATGCTCCCATTACCTTCACGTCTGAAGACGACCTTCGCGGCCTGGTAACGCCCGAGCAGGTTCAAACCTGGGGCGGCATGATTATCAATGGCTTCGGCTTCACCAATTCGTGCGCCTATGCTGCCGGCTTCAATATTGACGACTACAGCGCTGCTGACCTTGAACTGGAACCGGCTGCTGACTGCTCTATCTTGCAGGAAGGTGCTGAAGGCGCCCGCGAAAATCATTATGGCGGCACAGTGCCTAACGATAACTCAGGTACCCTGAGCTACGTTGTGGTCAAGCACGCTGGCTTTGAAGTGCTGGAAGGCAACGAACTGAACGGTATCACCTTTGGTGCGGTGGGCTCCGGCACTACTCTGGAGAACCTGCAGGTATACGCCAACAAAGATGATGGTGTTGAGTTCTTCGGCGGG
Source organism: uncultured Cellvibrionales bacterium (assembly GCA_937129725.1). Lineage (GTDB taxonomy): Bacteria > Pseudomonadota > Gammaproteobacteria > Pseudomonadales > GM7GCV1 > JABJGI01. The sequence continues at coordinate 704 of CAKZNR010000055.1, forward strand.
TCCGCCGACTTGACCAACTACGTGGGCTTGTACGTTCAGGACGACTCGATCGACCTCGACCAGGGTTACCACGGCACCATTACCAACGCGCTGGTTATTCAAGGTGACGGCTCGCTGGACAATCCCTTCGCTTCCGGACAACACTGTGTTGAGTCTGACGGCTCGGGCGGCTCTCGCAAAGCAACCAATATTGCCAACGGCTACACCACGAAAGCCACCATCACCAACCTGACCTGCATTCTCAGTGCCAAAGGCCCGGGTTTTTCTGGCCAGGGTAGCCCCAGTGCTGGCATTAATGCCGAAGAAGGGCACCGTATCCAGCTGGAGAATGCCATTGTCACCACGGCATACGCTTCAGATGCAACTGTTGACTCCGACGGCTTGGCCATTCCCGTTGCCAACATTGACTTCACCAACTACTGCTTCCAGTTGGAAGATTCTGAAGACCTGGAGCAAGCCGGTAATGAGTTGCTGAGCCTGACAAATTCGATCTTTGCCTGCCACGACGGATCGGCCAACAAGGCGTTGGATTCTGATATCACCCTGACGGGTACTGGCGCATTCGCTGGTGACACAGGTAAAGAGTTCCTGCAGAAGCAGGGTAACGTTGTAGTGTTTGCTGCTGAAGGTCTTTCAGACAACGGCACCACACCTCCAAACGGTGATGGCAGCCTGGCCGGTGGCCTGACCATTCTGGACGGCTTTTACTCGCTGGCCATTGCCGACATGTCAGCAAACGCTGACACCGACCTGACCGACGACCTGACCGGCACCTTCATTGGTGGCGTCAATGCCAGCGACGACTGGACAGCTGATTGGACCTACGGGCTGCACGACGGCAACCGTGGCCAAGCGCTGTGGTTCGAGTAATCGACACCCTGGAGATCATTCTATTGCCGGCCTGAACAGGGGGGGCGCCACAAGGCGCCCTTTCTGTTCAGGCACAGCTCAAACGGTTTTTATGGAGTCGAGTATGAAGAGAATATCCAAGCAGAGGATTCCAGGTTGGTTGCCGTTAGCGGCACTGGCCCTGGCCTGTCCGCTCACTGCAACCGCCCAAAACGACGGGCTGGGACAGGTCGAAATTGAAGAAGTGATTGTGATGGGGCGGCTTGAGAGTGCGGCCCAAAGTATCGTCTCCGAGCGCATGGAGTCAGAAACAGTCACCGACATATTGGGCGCCGAACAAATGGAGCGCATCGGCGACTCAACGGTTGCTGCCGGCTTGAAGCGGGTTCCCGGTTTGACTCTGGTAGACGGTCAGTTTATATACGTGCGCGGCCTGGGTGAGCGTTATTCCAGCTCGCTGCTGAATGGTGCCAGCGTGCCTTCACCGGACCTGACCCGAAATGTGCTGCCGCTGGATATCTTCCCGGCATCTATTCTGCACAGCGTGTCAGTTACCAAGGCATTTACCCCGGACCAGCCTGCCAGCTTTGGTGGCGGCAATATCAATATCCGCACCAAGGGGATTCCCTCTGGCCCGGTCTTCGCTGTATCGGTCGGTGGTAATTTGCATTCAGACTCTGACACCGCGCTGGACTATCGGGGCAGTTCGGACGACTGGATGGGTTCGGACGATGGATACCGGGCTTTAGACCCCTCCATCGACCAGGCATTGAACAGCTACTACACCTCCATTTTCGCCACTGAGGGCAGCTTGTCGCCCCAGGCAATTGAAGCCACGGCCCTGCGCGCAGGAAGCCCCATTAGCAGGGATGCCGCAGAAGCGATTAATGCAGGGCTGGGAACCACGCTGAACAGAGACCTGGATATCAGTTCAGACAATCCTGCCCTGCATGGCAGCAGCCTTTCGCTGGATGCGGGCAATGTGTTTTTCCTCAGCGATACCCTCGACTTCGGTGTATTGGCGTCGCTCAGCTATGACAATTCGTTGCGTACACAGGAGCGGGTGCAACGCGTTTATGCTGATCCGGAGCAGGAATTCGACGACGAGTTGCGTACTACC
>CAKZNR010000056.1 GCA_937129725.1 uncultured Cellvibrionales bacterium
GCGCTGCCCAAGCTGCTGCAGAAAATCGCCCTGCAACCATTCAGCCACCGGCACATAAAAGCCTCGTTTGGGCCGCGACAACACTTCGGAAGGCAGGTGTCGTACCGACCACTGGCGCAGCAGCAACTTGCCACCCTGCGAGCCGTATTTCACCTCCCGGGGAAGCGACAGGCCAAACTCGATCAAGCGGTGGTCGGAAAAAGGCACCCGCCCTTCAAGACCGCCGCTCATCATCATGCGGTCGGCTTTTTGCAACAGGTTGTCGGCAAGTGCGGTTTGAATATCCACGGCCTGGCTTTTTTGCATCCAGTCCCAGTTCGGGTTGGCCGCTTCCCAGGTATCGATAAATACCCTGCGGGAGGTCACCCCGGCCAATTGCGGCCGCATTAGCCGCCGCTTGGGCCCAACCCATTGCGGGCGCGAGCGATGGCCACCGGCACCCAACAACCCGGATTTAAGCAAACTGCCCAGCGAGGGTCGGTAGCGACGGTAGCCGGCAAAGGCCTCGTCGCCGCCTTCGCCCGAAAACACAACCTTCACCTCCTTACCGGCCAGTTCCGATAGCAGCAGCGTAGGTAGGTTAGCGTAATCACGCATCAGGTCGTCGGCGGCCCAGGTAGAACGCACAATGGCGTCAAACAACTGCTGCTTGCCCACACGAATGGCCTGGTGGTTCGACTTGAAGTGCCGGGCCAGGGCAGTGGCTGCATCCAGCTCGTCCGCCATTTCGCTGCCTTCAAAGCCGATACTCCAGGTCCGCAAACCCTCGCCTCGCAATTCCGATAACTCCGCCAACAGCACACTGGAGTCAATGCCACCGGACAAAAACAGACCAAAGGGCACGTCCGAGCGCATGTGCTCAAGCATTACCTGGTCGAACAAGGGCTGAAATGCCTGCTGCGCCTGTGTCATATCCATTTGCACAGGCTCTACCCGGGCAAGGCTCCACCACTGCTGCCGAGATATGTTGCCGTCGGCAGATACACGCACCAATTCGCCTGGACGCACCTCTTCTATGCCGTCAAAAATGGTTTTGCCGCCACTACTGAATTGAAAGTCGAGAAACTCTGCCAGCGCGTTGCCGCAAATGTCAGGCTGATGCTCCAGCAGTGGAAGCAGGGCTTTCACTTCGGAGGCAAAGGACAAGCCGGCTGCACTTTTTGCCAGGTAAAGCGGTTTAATGCCGGTTCGGTCGCGCGCCAGCACCAGCTCGCGCGTATGGGTATCGAACAGGGCAAAGGCAAACATGCCGTGCAGTTGCTTCAGGCCATCCGGGCCATACCGGTGCCATTGCTGAATAATGGCCTCGCAGTCGGATTCGCTTCGGGTTTGCCATTCGGGCGAGGCCGACTGGCGCAGTTCCGGGTAGTTATATATCTCGCCGTTGGCTACCAGCTGATATCGACCGTCGCAGCTAACCAGAGGCTGAGCGCCACCCGCCAAATCGATAATGGACAGTCGCGTATGCACGAGACCAACGTCTCCATCAACGAACTCGCCATAACCGTCAGGGCCGCGATGCAGCAGCCTCTGGCGCGCGCTCTCCAAAGCAGGCTGGCTGACCGACTTTTGCGGACTGTAGATACCGGCAATTCCGCACATCAGGCACCTACTCCCAGCTGCTCAAGGTAGGCATCGGCACTGGTTTGCGCCCGGTACTGCTGTACTGCGGATTTAAGAAATTCTCTGTCTGTCGGTTGCTCCAAACGTTGCAATATAGCCTCGGCCATTGCCGATGCGTCTTCAACTGGCACCAACGGACCGTACTTACCCTGCTGCAGCACCTCTTCGGGCCCACTGGGGCAACGGGTGGCCACCACGGGCACTCCCAGCGCCAGTGCCTCGGTCAGCACATTTGGCGAGCCTTCCCAGCGCGACGACAACACAAAGAGGTCGGCGCGTGCCAGCCAGCTGTATATATCGGACTGAAAGCCCACAAATTCGACTTTCTGCGACAGGCCCAACGACTCACACTGCTGCTGCAGGCGCTGGCGCAGTCCACCATCGCCAAGAATCAGCAAACGCAGCGGCCGGCGCTCGCAGGCCAGCGCAAAGGCCTTAAGTAACAGATCAAAACCCTTCTGGTGCGACAAGCGCCCCGCCGCCATCAGCACCGGGATCTCGCGCGTTCCCGCCTCTTTGGCCAGCCAATCATGATTTGGCCGGCTTGGCTGCAGCTGCTCGAATTGCGGCGTTATTACCGGGTTGCGAATCACCGATACCCGCTCGGACGGCAAACCGGTAATGCCCAGGGTGTCCTGACGCACACCTTCGGATACAGCCACCACCTGATCGATATGCCGGTAGATGGCGCGCATGGGCGCGGTTCGAAGCCATCGTGAAAGGGGAGAACGCGCCCGCAAGGCAGCGGAAAGGTTGGTACCCAAGCGCACTACCAGCCTGGGCGAGCAACCCGAAAAGGCACGAGCGATGGCGGCAGCGCGCCCTGCCCGGTCTTTGGCTACCAGCAATGCCGGCACCCGGCTGCTACGAATATAGCGACGAATTTCAGCAATGGCCGTCAGGGTATGCTTCGCATTCAATGGCCGGTGCCTGACTCCTTCGGGTAAATCCTGCAAATGCGGCCCGGTTGCCCGGATAGTGAGCAAGTCTACCCGCAGGCCGCGGCGGTCAAATTCACGCACCAGATTCATCACCATGCGCTCCACTCCGCCGGCGCCGGAGAAGGAAATAAGTACCGCCAGGTCAGAAGTATAATTTGGCGGCGCAGCGGTATCAGGCGGTTGGATGGGTTCAGGCACGCTGCTGTACCAGACGCATCAACTTGCTGTAAGGCGTCAACACAGCCTGGCGAAGCGCCCATAACTGCCGTTCCTTTCGGCTTGCTTCGCGAAACCGATCTTCTGCCCTTGCGTATTGATACTTCACCATCCAGGGATGGCAATAGCCGGCAATCGCCTCGGCTTCGCGCGGTTTTATCTCTTTCTTCCAGCTTTGCAGCCGGTCGGTGACCGCCGGGCCGGAGGTAAGCTGGTGCTGTGCACGGGTAAACCGCGGCAAAGGAACCGCTCCGCCTTCCAGCATTTGCGTTTCCAAACTCAAACCCGCAAACCCGGCCAGCCGGGACAGTTCCTTTTCCGGTCCGGTCACATAGTCTTCGTAGCGAACTTCCGTTACCCGCTCGGGCATTTCGCTGGCGGCCAGGGCACAACGTGACACGGCATTGGCCCAGAACTTGGCGAAGGCAACCGGGTTATAGGTGTTCCACATAGCCATGCGGTGCATCGAGGCGTACACGGCGCGCGGGTCGCGCACTATATGAATAAAGCGGGCGTCGGGGAAATGCTGCACCAGTGAATACACTCGCTCACGCTGAATTGGCGCATGCTCTACCCATATACGTTTGGCGGCCAGATCAATCTGATGGCAATTGGCCCAGCAACGAATGATAGAAAAAACGCGCTGATTTCGATCGACCGACTGCAACGCTTCGGCAAACTGATTCCAGTCATAAGGAATGCGCAGAGCGCGAAAAAAGAAGTTGCTTTGCAAGCGACGAAAGAGAGCACGGCCGGCGGCCTCGTCATTTACCGGGGTATCAACCAACCAGCTTACCCAGGGCATCTCCGGCAAAGCCAGTGTCTGCTGGGTTGCGGCCAACTGCGAGGCCAGCATGGTTGTACCGCTGCGTGGGCAACCAATAACAAATACCGGGGTCAGCGTAAGGTTTTCGCTGGCCATGCAAGACTCTCGTGCCTGGGTTCGCTGCGAATTGTCGCACAATCGGCCGCGCCAGCGCAGGGGCAATTGCCAACTAGCCCTGGCTAACCTAAACACCCTATACTCGCCTCGTCATGAAGCAAGCCATTCCCGACAACCCGCGTCACATCCTGCTGGTGCGCCTTTCAGCCATTGGCGACATTGTGATGGCATCGGGCCTGCCCGGTCAGTTAAAAAACCGCTGGCCGAATGCAAAGATCACCTGGCTGTGCCAACCCGAATGCGCAAGCCTGCTGCGCCATCACCCGGATGTCGACCAGGTGATTTGCTGGCAGCGAGGCGAATGGAGTAAGGCCTGGAGCAAGGGCAACTTGCCGGCCCTGTACAGGCTTGTCAGGGAGTTTCGCAAAGACTGCAAAGCATGCCAGTTTGACCTGGTCATCGACCTGCAGGGGCTTCTGAAAAGCGCCCTGCTCGCCTCGTTCAGTGGTGCGCCCCATCGCATCGGGCTGGGTCGCGCCGAAGGCGCTGGCTTCCTCTATAAAGAAAGCTATGAGCGAAATCTTGGCGATACGCAAATGATCGGCAGTGAGTACCGCTACCTGGCCAATCAACTGGGCGCAGACAAGGATGCTTACCGCATGCAGTTGCACCCGGATCCTGCAGCAGCTGAACGAACAGCCCAACTGGTCGATCAGGCAGGAGGGCAAGGCCAGTACCTTGTGTTCTGCCCCTTTACGACACGACCGCAAAAGCACTGGTTCAATTCACACTGGCGCGAACTGGCCGGGATATTTGAGCACACTTATGGCCTGCCAATACTGGTGCTGGGCGGCCCGGCGGATATTGAAGCCGCCACGCAGCTGTGTGACGGCACCCGGCTGAAAAACTGGGCTGGCAAGACGAACCTGCTGCAGGCGTCCGAGATAATCCGACACAGCCGCGGTGTGGTCGGTGTAGATACCGGCCTTACCCATATGGGCCATGCTGCCCGCGTACCCACCCTTGCCCTGTTTGGCTCTACCTGCCCCTATCTGAACCCGGACAACCCGGCAGGTAAGGTTGTTTATCTGGATATGCACTGTGCACCCTGCCGGCGCAAGCCAACCTGCGGCGGCCGTTTCGACTGCCTGCGCGATATATCTGCCGAGATGGCAGCTCAACAGTTTGCTCCCTTGCTGAAGGTTTCCCGATGAAACTGCTGCACCTGGAAAATGGCAAGTCGCTGTATGGGGGAGCCCAGCAGGTTATTTATCTGATGCAGGAGCTCCAACATCTAGGTGTGCAGAGCGAACTGATTGCGCCGGCGGGATCTGCCATTTGTGAGCCTGCCTCGCAAATGGGGATCAGAGTATACGAGCACAGCGCAGGCGGTGAACTCGATTGGCGCTTGCGCAGCCAGGTTGCAAAAGTACTCCGAGAAGGCAGCCACGACCTGCTTCATGTACATAGCCGACGCGGGGCAGATCTGTGGGGAGGCCTGGCGGCCAGGTCATGCAATGTGCCGGCGGTGCTGTCACGACGCGTGGACAACCGCGAACCGGCCGCTCTGGCGAGATTAAAGTATCCACTATACCAGCGCGTAATCGCCATCAGCGAAGCCATCGGTGAGGTGCTGACCGGGGGCGGCCTTCCCGCTGCGCACCTTAGGGTGGTGCGCAGCGCCGTACCCGCCGAAGATTGTCAGAATCCGGTGCCGGCGCAGGAGTTCCTGCAGCGCTTCAATCTTACCGAACAGAACCTGGTTGTCGCGGTTGTGGCGCAGCTGATTCCGCGCAAGGGTCACGCTCTGCTGCTTGAAGCACTGCCGCAACTAGTAAGCGATTTTCCGCAGCTTCAGGTGCTGTTTTTTGGCAAGGGTGCCGAGCAGCAGCAACTCGAGCGACAAATTGGCAACCTGAAACTACAACAGAATGTGCAGCTGGTTGGATTTCAACCGGATATCGCTCGCCTGATGTCCCACTTCGACCTTCTGGTGCACCCCGCCTATGCGGAAGGGCTGGGTGTCAGCCTGGTACAGGCTGCGGCTGCGGGCTGCCCGATTGTTGCCTGTGCAGCTGGCGGCATACCCGAGATTGTTCGCGATGGCCTGAACGGGCTGCTGGTGCAGCCTGGTGATTGCAGGCAGCTGCGCCAGGCCATCGCCGGGTTGCTGGGAGATCAGAAAAAACGGCAAGCCCTCGGGCTGGCAGGCAAAAAGCTGGCCACCGAGGAGTTTTCACCGGCAGTGATGGCTCGCGGCAATTACCAGGTCTATTGTGAGGTTCTCGGACATTCATCCGCAGCTTTGTCATAATTCACCCTTTCACTGCGAGAAGCACAAGTGACGCTGCAACTTCCCGACTTTTCCTCTTCCTCGGTTCTGGTGATTGGCGATCTAATGCTGGACCGATACTGGCATGGGCCAACCCACCGGATTTCGCCCGAGGCACCGGTTCCCGTTGTTCGGGTATCCGAGAGCGATGACCGCCTGGGCGGCGCGGCCAACGTGGCACTCAATCTCGCCACCCTGGGCAGCTCCACCCTGCTGCTGGGTACCGTTGGTGAAGACGAAGCGGGCGACAAGCTGAGCCAAATGGCCGAGCAGGCCGGGATACGCTGCCTTCTGACGGCGGATGCAAGCCACCCGACCATCACCAAGCTTCGAATTATTTCGCGTCAGCAGCAACTGATCCGCATGGATTTCGAGCAACCCCTTCATCACTACGACAAGGCTCCTCTGCTAAAACACTTCGAGCAAGAGCTCGCCAATCACTCTTTGGTGCTGCTGTCTGACTATGGCAAGGGCACACTCAGCGAAGCGCCCCATCTAATTCAGCTGGCCCAACAGGCCGGCGTAAGGGTTCTGGTAGACCCGAAAGGGTCTGACTTTTCGCGTTATCGCGGGGCCTGGCTGGTTACACCAAACCTGGCCGAGTTTGAAGCCGTTGCCGGCGTGTGCGACACGGATGACGTGCTGCAATCAAAAGCCGCCGAGATGTGCCGGCAATACGACTGGCACGCACTTCTGGTAACCCTTGGAGAGCGCGGAATGTTGCTGGTTGAGCAGGGCTGCGACCCCCTTCTGATCGCGGCCGAGGCGCGTGATGTATATGACGTGACGGGTGCCGGCGATACGGTTATCGCTACTCTGGCCGCATCGCTCGCAGCGGGCTGTAATGCCGCAACCGGCGCCCGAATCGCCAACACAGCTGCCAGCATTGTAGTTGGCAAGCTGGGAACCGCTACCGCCAGCCCGGCTGAAATACAGAACCGGTTGCAGCACCGCCAGTTACCCGACAGTGGCTGCCTGGACGAGGCCGCGCTTGTTCAGGCCGTGCAGGCTGCACGCCAACGAGGCGAACGCATTGTGATGACCAACGGCTGCTTCGACCTGCTTCATGTCGGCCATTTACGCTATCTGCAGCAGGCGGCGGCACTGGGTGACCGCCTGATAGTGGCGGTCAACAGCGATGAATCGGTGGCCGGCATAAAGGGGCCCCAGCGCCCCTTGAACAGGCTTCGCGATCGCATGGAAATGTTGGCCGGTATGGAGTGTGTCGACTGGGTGGTCGATTTTTCCGAAGCGACGCCGGCGCGCCTGATAGCCTCGGTGCTGCCGGACATTTTGGTTAAAGGCGGCGATTACCGGGCTGAAGATATTGCTGGATATGCCGAGGTTACCGAAGCTGGCGGCGAGGTACGCATCCTTGGATTCGAGCCGGGCTACTCCACCACGGCCCTGGTTGACAAGATAAAGGCTGACTAGCTGGCATTCTGCAGTAGCTGGCAAACCGCCGCACTCAGGTCGTCAAACACCAGGCTGCCCTCGGGCAAGGCTGAAGCCGACGTTTTTTCGCCCTTGCCCGTTTTCACCAACACCGGCTGCATACCGCAGGCCTGCCCCGCTTGCAGGTCGCGAAGGCTGTCGCCAATCATCCAAACCCCATGCAAATTTGACAGGCCCAATTGCGCTTGCAGTTCATGTAGCAGGCCCGCTTTGGGTTTGCGGCAATCGCAGCCGTCGTCGGGACCGTGTGGGCAGTACAGAATGAGGTCAACCGGATCGGCGCCGGCCTCTTCCAGCAAGCCCAGAAATTTGTAGTGCATGGCCGCCAAATCAAACTCGTCGAAATAGCCGCGCGCCAGGCCACTTTGATTGGTCACTACCGCAACCTGAAAACCTTCACGCTTGAGTCGTGCAATGGCCTCGATTGACCCTTCGATTGGTATCCACTCGGCAGCACTTTTAACAAAGTCATCTGAATCACGATTGATGACTCCGTCACGATCCAGAACCACCAGGCTAGGTGTCAAGAAAAGGCCTCATCAATAGCCGAGCAAAGTGCGTGACCAAGAAAACCGTGCCCTTCCTGAATGCGCGCTGTGCTGCTTGAGCCGACACAAAGGTCGACATCGGCCAGCCCGGCCAATTCGCCTCCATCACGGCCCGTCAAGCTGATTATGCCCATACCGCGCTCTCTGGCGACGCGGACGGCGTGCAGAACGTTGCCGCTGTTACCACTGGTGGAATAGGCAATCAGCAGGTCACCGGCGTTACCCAGACCGGCTACCTGCCGAGCAAAAACCTGATCGTATCCGTAGTCGTTTCCTACAGCGGTAAGAATCGAACTGTCGGTGGTCAGAGCTATCGCAGGTAGGGCGTGGCGCTCGGTTTCAAAACGGCCAATAATCTCGGCGGCTATGTGCTGCGAATCGGCTGCGCTTCCACCGTTCCCGCAAAGCAGAATTTTGTGCCCGTTCCTCAATGTGTCGGTAATCATTTCAACCGCTTGCTCGAAACGAGGCTGCAGCGATTCAAGCTGCTGCATTGTTTTATGGTGCTGGCCCAGCTGGGCAATGAAGTCGGACAAAGCGATCTCCTGTTGTGGCCGGCAAGGATAAACCCGGCCCTCCCCTATCTCAACGGGAAATATAACGCTGCAATCATCAACCGCATTGCATTAAAAGGCATTGGCCCTGACTATTGGCACCATTAGCAGAGAACTTTATTACTTTTAGCTATATTTATATATCATATTGCTTTGCAACAGGATCAGGAGATTCACTATGTCACTTCGCATCAACGATACCGTCCCCAATTTCACAGCAGAAACCGATCAGGGAACCATCGACTTTCATGAATGGCTGGACGGCAAATGGGCCATTCTGTTTTCGCACCCGAAAGACTTCACGCCGGTTTGTACCACCGAATTTGGCGCTGTTGCGCAGCTGGCCGAAGAATGGGCAAAGCGAGATACCAAAGTGATTGGCCTGTCGGTTGATTCGGCAGCAGAGCACAAAGTATGGAAAAAGGACATCGAGAGCTACTGCGGAACGGCTGCCCCCTTCCCCATTTTGGCCGATGAGTCCCTGGAAATATCAAAGGCATTCAATATGCTGCCTGCCGAGGCGTACCTTCCTGACGGTCGCACCGCCAACGAAAGCGCCTCGGTGCGTTCGGTTTTTATTATCGGCCCCGACAAGCAATTGAAGCTGTCAATGACTTACCCCATGAACGTGGGGCGAAATTTTGCTGAGGTCCTGCGCGCGCTAGACGGATTGCAAACAGCGGCGGCGAAAGGCGTTGCCATGCCGGCAAATTGGGAACCCGGGCACGACGTGATCGTCCC
>CAKZNR010000057.1 GCA_937129725.1 uncultured Cellvibrionales bacterium
GTTCCATTTCTTCCGATAGCTGACTGAAACCCACAAGATCCGAGAAAAAACGGTCAGCTTTTTACGGTGGGTACTTTTTTCGACCTCTTTCAAGCGGTCGATTCGCTCGCGCAGAGGCCGGGGCAGATATTTGGCAATCTGGTAGTTCTTCAACTTTAATGCTGACTGAGTGGATTGCAGCTCATGTAGCTTCGATTACTGCGCAGAGTCACGCACTCGCAGGAAGCGTATGCCCAGTATTGCCAGGGCAACGGTCAAAAAAACGGGGACGCTGTCTGCCGGTACCCAGCGAAGGATCGACATACCCTGATCCACCTGGGTGATAAAGCCAAGAGCCAGCCCCACCACATAGAGCGAAAGCAGGTACACCCAGCTGGTTGCAATAGGTACCAGGCTGTAACTGACAAAAACCAGCGCCAGAAACAGGAATACAGAGGGGCTAAAATAAAGGTAGCTGGAAAGCAGGCCGAATATCAGTGCGTCACAAAGAATACCGATGGTGACAAAGGTAATGTGGCTTGCCCATTTGCCCAGACCCACCAGAATAGTGACAAGAAAGTAGACAGATATGGGAGCGGCCACGCGGAAATCGGGCAACTCGCCGACCGCAGTGCTGCGTAGCCAGAAATAGCCGGCCAGGGCGAATAGCACCGCCAGCCTGGATGCCCAATAAAAAGTACAGCGAGCTCGTATCCCTGATCTGCAGCTGGTCACTCATTTAGGCGAAACTCCCAATTGAGTTTGCCGAATTCATTGTGTAGAGTTCGCCCCGCTTGAATCTGCTGGCAATATAGCAGATTCAGCACATGCTTAAAGCTACGCAGTCGTTCTGACCGAGGGTGTAACCCGCAGGGAAGAATCTTTTTGCACAGGGTGACAGCCCGAGTAATCCCGACCGAACCGCCATGCGGTGAGGGATTCTAAAAAAACAGTTTTGGTGAGGTGTCTGAGTGGTTGAAAGAGCACGCCTGGAAAGTGTGTATAGGTTAATAGCCTATCGAGGGTTCGAATCCCTCTCTCACCGCCATAAACAAAACGACCGCCCTTGTGGCGGTCTTTTTGTTTATACCGGTTAGGGATGTGTGGACGAACCCTCTGGTTCGCACCGAGCGCCTCGTAGAGGCGCGACAAATGAGGCCCGCGTAGCGGGTGAGCCCGAAGGGCGAGGGCGTCAGCCCGAATAATCCCTCTCACGCCCACAGCAAAAGGAGGCCAGTGGTAAGGCGATAATTGCTAAGTATTTGCCAAGTTGATGGTGCATTTTTGTACTCCCCCGATTAATCTGTTCGCGATACAAACGAAAACAGCATACCCCCATGGGCTATTTGCATAAAGAAAAAGCCGGCAGCGGGGGTATTAAGATCGTCAAAAAAAGTCTTGGGGGAAATCGATATGTCGACCACGCGTCGCGAGTTTATTCGCCGTTTTTCAGCAACAGCAGGTTGCTTTGTTGCCACCGCTTCAGTTTCTGTATTGCCTGGCTGTAGTGTCAGCAGAACGGCTGGCAACCTGCCGGTCAGCTCCGGCAGTAGTCAGCGCTATCAGTTTCCTCAGGGTATCGCTTCGGCCGACCCCCATGCCGATGCCGTGGTGCTGTGGACGCGGGTTGTCGACAGTCAGGGCAGTGCAGCGGTCCCCCTTATCCTGCAGGTGTCGCAAGACGGTTCGTTTGATCAGGTAATCATGGAAACGGAGGTGGCCAGCGAACCCGAGATGGATCAGACTCTGCGGGTCTTTACCCAGGGGCTTCAGCCTAATAGCTGGTACTGGTATCGGTTTGTTACTCCCGATGGTTATTCCAGCCCGGTAGGCAGGACCTGCACCGCGCCGCACCCTGAAAGTGAAGAGCCACTGCGATTGGCCATGTTTTCGTGCCAGTCATTTGAGGCAGGTTATTTCAATTCCTACCAGCGACTGATTGCAGACGACAGCCAGCGGCCGTTGAATGAGCAAACTCGCCTGTGCGTGCATGTGGGCGATTGGTACTACGAAAATATTGGCGGCGGCATGTCGTCACTGAACGATGTTGAACCGCAAACCATTCAGGCTGATGGCAGTGAACGCACCAACATCGATGCTCCGTCCGGCGGTTTTCCCGGGGGCAGGCCCTTTGCCTATACGCTGGGTGATTTTCGCTATTTACACCAGCAAAACATGTCCGATGCCGGTCTTCGCCGGGCGCGACGAGACAGCGCCGCTGGTCATCCGCTCCGATCTGACCTTCACCCTGCATCATCGCTCGCTCGACGGTGCGAAGGCCCGGGTCGAGTACGACGCGCCGCTGCCGGCGCCGGTTC
>CAKZNR010000058.1 GCA_937129725.1 uncultured Cellvibrionales bacterium
CCGCTACTGGACTCCCTGCCGAAAGGCGCCTTCCGCGAACTGATGGAAAAAGAAATCGCCCAGCTGACCGGCGTAACCGCACCGCAACCCGGGGCTGCAGCACCCGAACCACCGCCGGAGGCGGCACAGGTACCGGCGCGGCCGAAAGCGGCCGCCCCGCGCAACCCGTCGCGCAGCGGCGTGGTTGCCCACCTGATTGAACTGCTATTGCAATACCCCGGCCTGGCAACCCTGATTGACGATCAGGCCATGCCCGAAACGGAAGCAGACGACAGCGATCACCAGCTGCTGGGCAACCTGGTGAGTTTTCTGCGGCAACAGCCCGACGCGGATATCAGCATGATCGACGGCGTTTGGCGGGCCCGTTACCCGGAACAGAGCGCACGCCTGGCGCAATTGGCCGGGCGCAACCTCACCACCGACCTGTCGGAGCAACGCGCCTCGCAGGAGCTGCAACAGGTGATGCAGCGCTGGTCCAGTCAAAAACGTTTACGCCAGGTGCAGGAAAACATTCGCAGTCTTGATACCATCCCCTGGAACCAGCTAAATAGCGGGCAGAAAAGCGAAAAACGCCAGCTACTTGAAGAAATGAGAAAGCTGAAAGACTTGCTTTCTCGCTAGTCGCCCTCACATCACTAGGGTATAATCCGACGCCTTTTTCGACGCGCAACAGCCACTCCAAGAGCCTTTATGTCTGAACTCTCACAGCAACAGTCCCGCATTAAAGAACTCATCGCGCTGGGGCGTGAGCAGGGTTACCTGACTTACGCCGAAGTGAACGATCACCTGCCGGAAGGCATTTCCGAGCAAGACCAGGTTGAAGACATCATCCAGATGATCAACGACATGGGCATCCGCGTGTTCGAGCAAACTCCCGACAGCGACACCCTGCTGATGCTCACCCAGGAGCAGGAATCGGAAACCGATGACGTGGCCGCCGCCGAAGCGGCTGCCGCCCTGGCTGCGGTGGAATCCGAAGTACACCGCACCACCGACCCGGTGCGCATGTACATGCGCGAAATGGGCACGGTAGAACTGCTCACCCGCGAGGGCGAAATTGAAATTGCCCAGCGCATCGAAGACGGCTTGCGCGAAATGATGGCCGCCCTGGTTTACTGGCCGGGTGCTGTCGAAACCGTGCTGAATGAATACGAGTTGGTGGTTCAGGAAGAGCGCCGGCTGGGTGACCTGATTGCCGGTTACCTGAACCCGGAAGAAAACGTACCCTCAGCCCTCGAGCAGGCACAAAAAGCCCAGGACAAAGGCGAAGAAGAGGAAGAAGAGGACGAAAAGCCCAGCGGCCCCGACCCGATCGAGGCAGCCGAGCGCTTCAAGGAAATTGCCGCCGCCCACAAGAAAGCCGAAAAGGCAATCAAGAAAGACCGCAACAGCAAGGCGGCTATTGCCGCCCTCGACGAGTTGGCCGAATGTTTCAAGTTCCTGAAACTGACCCCGCGTGTATTCGACCCGCTGATTGGTGAGGTTCGCAGCACCATGGACCTGGTACGCATGCAGGAACGCGCCATTATGGCCACCTGTGTTCGCCGCGCCAAAATGCCGCGCTCTACCTTTATTAAACAGTTCCCGGGGCACGAGTCGGACGTCAAGTGGGTGTCCAGCCTGAAAACCAAAGCGGCCTGGCTTAACGCGGTGAAAGAGCACGAGGAAGATATCGTTCGCTCGCAGAACATCCTGAGCAATATCGAGGAAGCCGCCGGCCTGGAAATTCCGGCCATCAAGGAAGTAAACCGCAATATCTCCCTGGGCGAGGCACGTATGCGCCGCGCCAAGAAAGAAATGGTGGAAGCCAACCTGCGGCTGGTTATCTCCATTGCGAAAAAATACACCAACCGCGGCCTGCAATTCCTGGACCTGATTCAGGAAGGAAACATTGGCCTGATGAAAGCGGTCGACAAGTTCGAATACCGCCGCGGCTTCAAATTCTCAACCTACGCCACCTGGTGGATTCGTCAGGCCATTACCCGGTCGATTGCCGACCAGGCACGCACCATTCGTATTCCGGTGCACATGATTGAAACCATCAACAAGCTGAACCGCATCAGCCGGTCGCTGCTGCAGGAGTTTGGCCGCGAACCCACGCCGGAAGAACTGGCCGTGAAGATGGACATGCCCGAGGACAAAATCCGCAAGGTACTGAAAATTGCCAAAGAACCTATTTCAATGGAAACTCCCATCGGTGACGACGAAGATTCGCATCTGGGCGATTTCATTGAAGACGTGAACATAGAAAGCCCGATTGACTCGGCCACCGGCGAAAGCCTTACCGAGGCCACCCGCGACGTTCTGGGCAGCCTGACCGCGCGCGAAGCCAAGGTGCTGCGCATGCGTTTTGGTATCGACATGAATACCGACCACACCCTGGAAGAGGTGGGCAAACAGTTCGACGTAACGCGCGAGCGCATTCGTCAAATTGAAGCCAAGGCACTGCGCAAACTGCGCCACCCGACCCGTTCGGAGCATTTGCGCAGCTTCCTGGACGAGTAACCTTCGGAAAAAGAGCAAAAACTGAATTCGTGTCGTCCTGAGCGACCTTGAGCATAGCGAAAGGGAGGCGAAGGATCTCGTGCAGTCTTTCGTGCACTCGAAACATGCTGCTCTGTGAAACAGCCAGGCGGCAAACAGCATTACGGTTGACGCCGTATTTTTTGTGCTGGCTGAGGAGCCGCGCAGAAAAACGAAGGAGCATACACCAAGTATGTGACTAAGTTTTTCGAGCACGCGACGAAAGCCAGCGCAAAAAAGACAAGTCAATTTGACGCCGCGTTTTGATGACTGGCAAGGCGCAGAAGACGCAAGGGAGGGAGCGTACAAGCAAGTACGTGACCGACTGCGCGATCGCACTGCAACGAAGCCAGGCGGCAAATAAGCAAGTCAAAGGCCCTATAGCTCAGTTGGTTAGAGCAGTCGACTCATAATCGATTGGTCCCAGGTTCAAGTCCTGGTGGGGCCACCATCTTTCATAAAAATCAAAACCTTACAGCGCGAAGACCATAGGACTAAGGGTCGGTTGGTTTTGCGCGATTGTCTCAAAAGCCTCTACTCAAAACCTCGATTACTTTCTGGACGGATTACAACCTAGCTGCTCAGGCTCTTCTAGTTAGATCTTCTAACACATTAGATCAACTGACCTGCCCCAAGTATTCCGGACACCAGGTTAAGCACACTGTGCCTGTTTTTCGAACGCCACCTTTGCGCAATTCTGGATTTCATGCATAGTGGATACACATTGTGCATCCATCGGATATCCGAAGATGAAGACAGCTGGATTCAGAATAAGAGTTGATCCAGAGCTTCGACAAGCGTTTATCGAGGCGTGTAAAGAATCAGATCTTAGCGCTGCCCACGTGCTGAGGACGTTCATGAGGCAATACACAGATAGTTTCGCAGAAAGAAATCAACGCGGTCTCTTCGACACTGATCGCACCGATTAACTTTGTAAAGTGATGTCAAGTTAGCTATCAATACTGTTGGCATTCGCAATAATTGTATTTACATTATTTTTGAGCATCGAACGAAGCTTTATTCATTCACCGGATGGGGGAACACCGCTGATGAATTCAACAGCTGCTGGCAAAGCCTTTGCCAAGCGACTCACACAAATAGCTTTAAGCCTCACGCTGGTTTTTTCGGCCATTGGCGCCCAGGCTCACCATGCCTACGCGCCCGAGTTCGGGCCATCGATGATTAGCTGTGCAGAGGGCGTAGTAACCAATATTCGCTGGCGATCGCCGCATATCCAGGTGGATGTGCAGCTCAACGGGCGATTCGAACAACCCTTTGAAACGCTAACCCTGCAGTCGCAGGCGCCCAGTATTTTGCGCCGCAACTACGAACTGGAAGAGGACACCATTCAGGTGGGCGACACCCTGCAGGTGCGCGGTCGTATCAGCGTGCTGGGCACCAACATTTTCCAGATGCTCACGCTGTCGGTTAACGGTTCGGAAGAGGTGGCGCTGTCAACCAAGGGCATACCGGAAATTGGCCAGCTGCGCGCAGAGAATACCGGAGGCGACCGCGACCTGGTTCGCCAGTCAGTTGAAATAGGAAGCACCGAAACAAGAGTGCAAACCCATTGCGACAGTTACGCACTGTTCTAATCCAGAGGAAAGCAACGTGAACCTGATCAAAAAAATTACCCTTGCTGCAGGCATTGCCCTGCTGGCAGCCGCGCATTCTGCTTTTGCGCATCATTCGTACGCTCCCGAGTTTGGTAACAACCCCATCAGCTATATCGAGGGCACTATCCTTACCAAAAACTGGGAATCGCCACATGTCAGCTACGACCTGGAATGGACCGGGGGCATGGACATGGGCTACCAGGTATTGAACCTGCAGTCGCAGGCACCTTCCATCATGCAACGCAGTTACGACGTAGGTGAAGACTTCCTCAACGTAGGCGATAAAGTGGCCATTAAAGGGCGTCTCAGCACCTACGGTAACAACGGCTACCAACTCATCAGCATCAGCATAAACGGCGATGACGAGTTCGCACTGCAGCGTCAGGGTATTCCCACCATCGGCGCATTCAAGGAACAGGCCGGCAACCGCGACTTGTCACTGTATGGCCCGGATGGGCTGCCGCTGAATCCGGAAACAGACGAATAGTAACAGTCTCCAACTTTCAGCCCGCCTTGTGCGGGCTTTTTTTATGCCGCGGCCTGCGGGGCTACCCCCGGTAAACACCTCGCCTGGGTTGGCCCCGCGCTCCGAGCCCTAAAGATCGGTAGGTTTTCTGCCCGGCCGGCCAGCATCGGCCTATCATAGGCGCATGATCTACGCCTTTCTCACCCTGCTGCTTCTGGGCTGTGCCTTCCTGCCACAGGCCTGGGTTCGCTACGTGATGCACAAGCACGGGAAGGACGAACCCAAAATGCCGGGTACCGGTGCCGAACTGGCCCGTCACCTGATAGAGCGGCTGGACCTTGGCGAGGTCAGGGTGGAAGAGTGTGGGCCGATGCAGGACCACTACGACCCTGCTTCCAACACCGCTCGCCTTAGCCCGAATAACTACCAGGGGAAATCCATTACGGCTGTAGCCGTTGCTGCGCACGAGGTGGGCCATGCCATCCAGTTCGCCCGCAGCGAACCGGTTTCCCGCCTGCGCGGTAAATACATTCCGCTGTCCATGCGCATGCGCCAAATTGGCATTTACATGCTGCTGGCGCTGCCGGTTGTCGGCTTTATACTAAAAGCACCGGCGGCCATTTTTGCCTACCTGGCTGTCAGTGTGCTTTTGCAGTTGGGTGGCGCAGCCATGTACCTGGTGGTGCTGCCCGAAGAATGGGACGCCAGCTTCAACAAGGCCTTGCCTATTCTGGAACAGGGCGAGTACTTGCCGCCCGAGCAGGTGCAAAAGGCCCGAAGCGTGCTGAAAGCAGCCGCGCTTACCTATTTCGCGGCGGCCCTGGCCGATGTAGTCAATATTGGCCGCTGGCTGCTTCTACTAAGGCGCTAGCCTGTAATCTACGGGCTTTGCGGCAGTATGAAAAACCCGATAATCTGAACTTCCCCGACCTTCTTTGGTACAGCGCATGTCATGGCTAAATTTGTCACTGGTTTCCCTTTTTGCAAGCTTGTTTCTGGTTGCCTGCAGCAAAGAGCCTTCGCTCAGTCGCGTTGAGCAGGGCAATATCGATGGCGTTCTGCATTTTGGCAACGGCGCAGAAGTGCAAACGCTGGATCCGCACCTGGCTACAGCTGTAAACGACAACTACATTATTTCCAGCCTCTTTGAAGGTCTCGTCAGCCGCAATCCGCAAACACTGGAAATCATCCCGGGTGTCGCCGAACGCTGGGAAATCTCCGAAGACCGCCTGACCTATACCTTCTACCTGCGGCGCAACGCCCTTTGGTCAAACGGCGACCCGGTAACTGCCGAAGATTTTCGCTGGTCTGCACAGCGAATGCTCGACCCGATACTTGCCAACCCCTACGAAGAGATTTTTAACATCATCAAAAACGCCTCGGCCTGGCGCAACGGCGACATTGAGGATTTTTCAGAAGTTGGCGTGCGCGTGCTGGACGAATACACCATTGAATATGAGCTGGGATCACCCGACCCAAACTTTCTTGACTGGCTGGACACCCAGGTGTTTTACCCGGTGCACCGCGACACGCTCGAATCTTTTGGCAGCGCCACCGACCAACTCAGCCAATGGACACGCGCGGGCAATATGGTTTCCAACGGTGCATTCAACCTTGTTGAATGGCAAATCAATTCTCACCTGCGAATCGAAAAAAGCGAAACATACTGGGATGCAGATAGCGTGCGGCTAAATGCAGCCGTCTTCTATCCAATAGAAAACGAAACCACCGAGGAGCGCATGTTTCGCGATGGCCAACTGCACGTCACATCAACGGTTCCCATTGAAAAAGTTCCAGCGCTAATCGAGTCCAACGCACCGGAGTTGCGCAACCATCCCTGGACCGGCAGTTATTTCTACATGCTGAATACCACTCGGCCGCCACTTGACGACGTGCGGGTGCGGCAGGCATTGAACTATGCCACCGACCGGGAACTGATTGTGGAAAGCGTGATGCAGGGAATTGTGCCGCCAAGCAATGCGTATACGCCGTTGGGTACGCCGGGCTACCAACCGCCCGACATCTACAATTTTGACCCCGATTATGCACGGCAATTGCTGGCCGAAGCCGGTTACCCCAGCGGCGAGGGCATGCGCACGCTGGAGCTGATTTACAACACCTCGGAGGCCCACCGGCGGCTGGCAGTGGCGCTGCAACAAATGTGGATGCAGGAACTGGGCATTAATGTGGAATTGGCAAACCAGGAATGGAAAGTCTACCTGGACACTACCTCAAACATGAACTACGACATTGCTCGCCGCGGCTGGATTAGCAATCTTGTGGATCCCTTCAGCATGATTCCCACCTTTATTACCGACGGCGGCAACAACCAGACCGGCTTCAGCGACCCACGCTACGACGAAATTGCGCTGCGCGACGGCAACCTGGCCGAAACCCCGGAAGAACGCATGGCACTCACTTACGAAGCCGAAGAAATCCTCTTGCAGGCGGCACCCATTGTGCCGCTATACACCTATACGCTAAGGCGCTTGGCGGACACTTCGGTGCAGGGAATGCCAGCCAATATCGTAGGCCATATCAACTTCAGCAATATCTATCTGCAGGCCGAATAGAAGCAATTCGCGATAGTCGAGATAGTTTGACCCGAAGCAGCAATTGCGAAACCGCCGGGTAATCTGCAGCGGGCCCGAGGGAACGGTGACCTCTTGGCGCTAGTAAGGCGCGGGCGCGTTGGGGCACCAGAACACCGTATGGCAGGCGGTACAAATGTTGTTCATCTTGCTGCCCAGCGCGCCGTCGGACCAGCCAAAGGCTTCGCTGTCGCCCGCCTCGATGGCGGCCTCGTACTCGGCTGCCAGCAATTCCAGCTGGCGGCTGAATGCCACCCAGGTGCCATACTGTTGCTGCTTCAAGGCGTTCATTTCGTCGGCGCTTAACACGGTTTCATCCGGCGCCGGAGTACCCGGAACGTCAACCAGCTGATCCGGCGCGTTCATGGCAGTGGCGGAAGCACCCAGATTGATGGCCGCCCATCGCAACCTGTTCAGGCCCTCTTCATCCGTCGGCAACAGGGGGTTACCCATGTCGTCAAAGTCGGGGCTGGGGTTCCACAAAATATCGGTAGCCGGCTGCACCATGGCATTCATAATTTCTTTTACGGTGTAGTCGGTGCCCGGCTGCCATTCCTGAGCAGAAGCCAGCGAGCAGGCCACCAAGGCTGTACTTTCCACCAGGTATTTGAAAAGTCGGTTCATTTTGCATACCCCTTCTATTGAGCTGGCAAAATTATCCTGCAGCCAGATACCAAGCGCATGATTTGCATCAATTCAACAAAGCAACTTGTGTAAATATTTGTGACGCTTTTTCTCTGGGCGCAAAAACTGCAACGACCGTAAAACATCCCCGTGCCTAAGTTGATTTACCTCAAGGCGAACCTGCTCAGCGGGGCACAGAATAAAAACATACCAATAACCAACCGGGGTACAACATGAAAAAGCTATTCTCAGTTTTTGTTTCTGCTGCACTGCTTACTAGTGCTCATAAATTCTGCTGCTGCACTGCTCACAAGTGCTCATTGGTTTACTCACAGAATCCAATGAATCAGTGGTTTATATC
>CAKZNR010000059.1 GCA_937129725.1 uncultured Cellvibrionales bacterium
TGAAATAGCGGCCTCTGCGCCGCGCCTGTTGGGAACCAATGCCATGTAGCTGGTGCCCGGCGTTCGTTGCAGATTTTCGAACACCTCGTCGCTGCCGACCATGGCGGGTACCGCCCTGGCGCTGACAAAACTGCCCGCTTCAATGCGCCGCAAGCCGGTTTCGGCAAGTTGTTCAATCAGCCAGGTTCGAAATGCGATATCGGTTGCTTCGGGCAGGTTCTGCAGCCCGTCGCGAGGTCCGACTTCGGTGATCTGTATTCGGGTTAGGGCCATTAGTTTCGCTGCTTGAATCTTTCCTGCTGCTGAGCAAATACCTCTTTGATTTGCTCGCGCATCCAGCTGTGTACCGGCGAGCTGGCTGTGCGCTTATGGTAAAACAGAACCACCTCAACCGGATCGCGTCCTTCCCGCCCGGGCAGAGGAATCGACGAGATGGCTCCGGTGGCCTTTACAAAGTCCAGGCTCAGTCGCGGCGCAAACATAATGCCGTCAGAGCGCGACAGGGTTTCCAGTGCGGTTAGGTAATCCGGGGTCTCCAGCGAAATACTGCTGAGCTTGAGATAGCGATGAACCCTTGAGCGTAAAATGCTGCCGCGCATGCCCTCGGGGGTAAATACCTTCAGCGAAACCTCCGGGTATTGCATGACGTCTCGCCAGGTAGGGTTTTCGAGCTCCTTCAGTGGGTGGTCATGGCGCAACAGGAATACCGGGTAGGTGACGCAAAGGGTTTCGACAATAAAGTCTTCCTCGATGTCGGATCGCTGCCCACCCACGGCCAGGTCGACGCGCCCCTCAACCATGTCGCGGTATTGGCTTTCAATGTCCTGGCTCACCCGCACCTGTATGCCCGGCGCCTCGTCGCTGATACGGCCCATAAGAGAAGGAATTAGAGGCAGAGCGAAATGGTCGGTGGCTGTGATGTTGAATCGGCCCTGAAACTGGGACGGATCCATTTCGTGATAACTAATCAGGCTGTTCAGTTGTTGCAGCAGGCTCTCCAGCTCGCCGTGCAGTTCTACAGCGCGCGGAGTGGGCACCATGCCGTGGGCCGAGCGGGTAAAGAGGGGGTCGTCGAACAGTTCGCGCAGCCGCGACAGGGTTTTGCTCATGGCCGACTGTGTAATAAAGAGTCGCTCGGCGGCCCGGCTGACATGCTGCTCTTCAAGCAAAACCTGCAGCGAAACCAGAAGGTTGAGGTCTACTCTGGCGAGTCGGCGTATATCCATAAGTTAATGCCCAGTTTAGATATGAACGTAGTTCACTTTGCTAATGATATAAATCCATTAGAAGAATAACATCGACATCTGCATAATTCACCCCGTAACAAGACAGGCAATAGTGCCATGTCAATTACCAGCGAGGTATGACCATGTTTATGACAGCTGTATTAGTCGCAGTTTTTGGTTTGCTGGCGGCGATTGTGAAGTCAGAAGTCGACTACATCAATCACAAGTAATCAGTTTACCGAATCCTACCCCCCCCCTCTTGGCCCGCTTCACGCGGGTCTTTTTTTGTTTATAGCTTTTTTCTCGCTGCAATGGCGTAACCAGCCCTAAAAGTAATATGCTTGCCGCCTGAGCCTGATCTGCCGGATAGTCCGGTGTTAGGGCCGGTAAGGAAACTTTTTATGACCTGGCAAGGGCTGTTATCTCTGGCACTGACTGTGGGCGCATTGCTGACCCTGGTGCTCACCCGTGCCCAGGCTCACCTGGTCATGATGGCCGTGTTGGCTATCTTAAGCGTAACTGGCGTGCTGACTGCATCGGAGGCTCTGACCGGGTTCGGTAATCCGGGAGTCATCACGGTGGCAGCCATGTTTGTGCTGGCTGCCGGGGTTCACTCGTCGGGTGGC
This sequence comes from uncultured Cellvibrionales bacterium, assembly GCA_937129725.1. Lineage (GTDB taxonomy): Bacteria > Pseudomonadota > Gammaproteobacteria > Pseudomonadales > GM7GCV1 > JABJGI01. The sequence continues at coordinate 1,853 of CAKZNR010000059.1, forward strand.
ATCGATATGCTGGTTCAGCGCTTTCTGGGGCATCCTCGCTCCGTGCGCAGGGCGCAAGCGCGTATTCTGCTGCCGGTTATTTTCCTGAGTGGCTTTCTGAACAATACCCCCGTGGTAGCCACCATGATTCCCGCCATTCACAGCTGGGCGCGAAAAATAAACGTGGCCGCCTCCAAGCTGCTGATACCCCTGAGCTATGCCGCTATTCTTGGTGGCACCCTGACCATGATTGGTACCAGTACCAACCTGGTGGTAAACGGCCTTTATCAGGAAGTGTCTGGCGGCCCCGGGTTCTCGATTTTTGCCATCGCCTTTGTTGGGCTGCCGGCGGCTATTCTTGGTGGCTTGTTTATTCTGTTGTGGTTTCCGCGAGCATTGCCGGCTCATTCCGACCAGCCGGTGTTTGGCGACACGCGCGAGTTTACCCTGGAGGTGGCGGTTGCCAAAGATGGCCCGCTGGTGGGGCAAACTATTCTGCAGGCCGGCCTGCGGAACCTTCAGCGCATCTTTTTGGTTGAAATCGAGCGCGGCGACGAAACCCTAACCGCGGTTGGGCCCAATCAGGTGCTGCAGGGCGGCGACAGGCTGGTTTTTGCCGGCGACACCGAAGCCATTTCGGATTTGTTGCGCATGAACGGCATTGTGCCCTCCAGCGAAAATCCACACCCCTCGCTGGAAAGCCACCGCGGCGGCCGCCGGCTGGTTGAGGTGGTTATCTCGCCGCACTCCAGTTGTGTTGGCGAGACCATTCGCGGCTCGGGTTTTCGCGACCGCTACAGTGCGGCGGTGCTGGCAGTGGGGCGAAATGGCGAGCGCGTGCGCGGCAACATGGGCAGCATTCGTCTGCGGGCGGGCGATTCGTTGCTTCTGGAGGCTTCGGATAATTTTCTCGAGCGGCAGCGTTTCAGTCGCGACTTTCTTCTGGTGAACGACCTCGATCGAAGTCAGCCGCGTCACGAGCGCGCGATGCTGGCCTGGGCAGTATTGGGTGTTGCGGTTCTGCTGGCGGCTACCGGCCTTACCAGTATGTTCAATGCGGCGCTATTGGGTGCGGGGGCGATGATTTTGACCCGCTGCCTGAACGCCAACGAGGCCATTAAGAGCCTGGATCTGCGTGTGCTGATTACCATTTCGGCGTCCTTCTCGCTGGGGCTGGCACTGCAGAAAACCGGGGTGGCAGCACTGATTGGCGGGCACATCATGACTATGACTCAGGGCAACCCGCTGCTCCTGCTGATTGCCGTTTACCTTTTGGTGAGTGTGCTTACCGAGATGGTTACCAATAATGCGGCGGCGTTGATTACGGTTCCCATTGCGCTCTCCGCATCGGCCACGGCTGGGCTTCCGGCAGAGCCTTTCCTGTTTGCCATTATGATGGCGGCATCAGCCAGTTTTGCCACGCCTCTGGGCTATCAAACCAACCTCATGGTGTTCGGTCCGGGCAAGTACCGTTATCGGGACTACTTAAAGGTTGGGGTGCCGATGAACCTCTTTATCGCGCTGGTTTCCATCAGCGTGATTTCTTTGCGTTACGGCTATATTTAGTAAGGCTCAGGCTGGCACTGCTTCCAGGTCGTAGTCGTCGGCACCAGTTATACGCACCTGCACCAGGTCGCCGGGTTGATGCTCCGTGCCACCCTCCACGTAAACCAGACCGTCTATTTCCGGTGCGTCGCCCTTGCTGCGGGCGGTAAGGCCGGCTTCGCCAACCTCGTCAACTAGCACAGTCTCAAGCTTGCCAATGCGGCGCTGAAGTTGCTCCCGGCTAATGGATTGCTGCAGCTGCATTAATCGATGAAATCTGCTTTCGGCCACTTCCGGGTCGACCGGGTTGTCCAGTTGGTTCGCGGCAGCGCCCTCGACTGGCTCGTACTTGAAACAGCCGGCACGTTCGATGCGGGCTTCCTGCATCCAGTCCAGAAGGTATTCAAAATCGTCTTCGGTTTCGCCGGGGAAGCCAACAATAAAGGTGCTTCGAATAGCAAGGTCAGGGCAGGTTCTGCGCCAGCTGTGAATGCGTTCGAGTACCTTCTCTTCATTGGCCGGCCGGCGCATGCGTTTGAGTACTGCCGGGCTGGCGTGTTGGAAGGGAATATCAAGGTAGGGAAGCAGTTTGCCCCGAGCCATTAACTGCACTGCCTGGTCGACGTGGGGGTAGGGGTACACATAATGAAGTCGTACCCAAACCCCGAGCTCGCCCAGTGCCTCGCAAAGCTCATAAAAGCGGGTCTTTACTGGTTTCCCCTGCCAGAAGCCGGTGCGATATTTCATGTCTACACCGTAAGCACTGGTATCTTGTGACACCACCAGTAACTCCTTCACGCCTGCCTCTACCAGCCGCTGTGCTTCATCCAGTACATCGCCAACTGGCCGGCTTACCAGGTCGCCGCGAAGGCTGGGAATAATGCAAAAACTGCAGCGATGATTGCAGCCCTCGGATATTTTCAGGTATGCATAGTGCCTGGGAGTTAGTTTGACACCCTGCGGTGGCACCAGATCAATGTGAGGGTTGTGGGTATTGGCAGGTTTTGGCAGGTACTGGTGAACGGCCGACACCACGGATTCATATTGGTGTGCACCGGATACCGCCAGTATGTCAGGGAACTCCTGACGGATAAGCTGCTCTTCCTTGCCGAGGCAGCCTGTCACAATCACTTTGCCGTTTTCGGCCATGGCCTCGCGTATCGAGTCGAGAGACTCCTGCTTGGCGCTGTCGATAAAACCGCAGGTGTTAACTACCACCACGCCGGCCTGCTCATAGTCGGGCGCAACCTGATAACCATCCAGTTTGAGCTGGGTCAGGATTCGCTCCGAGTCAACCAGGGCTTTGGGGCAACCCAGTGAAATAAAACCGACTTTGTTGTTGCTATCTGTCATAGCGGCATTCTGCCTGATTAAAGTACGCAGGGGTATGCACCGTGGAGCAGCCCGGCCTCAATTATTGAGGCATAAAAAAAAGCCCGCCTGGGGGGAGGCGGGCTAGAGGGTACAGATTCTTGGGGGGGAGGTAGGAATCTGTTGTTGTAGGTGATGTGGAGAAATTGCTTGTACTCCGACTGCAACTCAAAACCGAATGGGGGGGGAGGTGGTTTTGAGTTCGGAATTCAATGCCTTCAACATCAACCGACAAAACGAATGATACGGTGCACCAAGATATTCTTCCAATGGGATAAATTCATTATGCTAATGATCACAGAGAATATCAGATGGGAGTTTCAAGAGCAGGGTGATTATATCCCAGGCGATTGTTTTATCAAGATTTATTCAGTTCCGAGAAGGCAGATATGGCGCGTTTTCTGGATGCTTTGATGTCCACTATGAGCTGTGGGTAATGCGCCGGACGGGTTGCGGAAAGACGCTCGGAGTCGTGCAGGTCGCGCGCTGCCATGTCGGCCAGCTCGGGCACCCACCTCTTGATGTAAGTGCCTTCGGCATCGAAGCGCTGTGATTGACTAAAGGGATTGAATACCCGGAAGTAGGGGGCTGCATCGGTTCCGGTGCTGGCACTCCACTGCCAACCGCCATTGTTCAGGGCAAAATCGCCGTCAATTAATTGTTGCATGAAGTGTTGTTCGCCCAGTCGCCAATCGAGCAGCAGATTTTTGCTAAGGAACATGGCAGTAATCATGCGAACCCGGTTATGCATCCAACCGGTAGCTGCTAGCTGACGCATGCCGGCATCCACCAGGGGTTGCCCCGTCATACCCGTCTTCCAGGCCTCGAGGTCGTTTTCGCTGCTGCGCCAATGCACGGCTTCTGTGTGAGGCTGAAAAGCATGGCCCATTACGATGCGCGGGCAGGCATCCACCAGGTGGTAATAGAACTCGCGCCACACCAGTTCGCGCATCCAGCAGACAGCGCCACCGCTGCCGGTGCCCAGCTCACCGCTATTCGTGGCAACCGCTTCCATCAAAGCTCGACGCGCAGACAGGGCACCAATGTTGAACCAGGCGCTTAGTCTGGATGTGCCGGGAGCGGCTGGTATATCGCGGTCCTCCTTGTAGTGTTCGATGCGTTCCTGCAGAAATTCAGCCAGACGCTGGTGCGCAGCGGATTCTTCCGCTGCCCAGTCGGAACTGTCTTTCAGATTCCAGCCAGTCAGTTGCGTAGGAGGCGGCTCGCGTTCCAGCCCCAGCAGTTGTTGTTTTGATGGCGCAGGCAGTAAATCCGGGAGTGAATCCCGCACCAGGTTTTCCCAGGCCTTGCGAAAGGGGCTATAGACCTTGTAGAAACTGCCTGAACCGGTTTTCAGTTCGCCGGGGGGCACTACCAAAGCGTCATGATAGCTGCGACACCGCACTCCCCGCTGGTGAAGTTGTTGCTCAACCTGCAGGTCCCTGCGCACCTCGTCTACCAGGTACTCGCGATTAAAATGCAGCTGTTTGATTCCCAGTTCGTCGATTAACTGACCGATCGCAGCTGGCGCATCCTCGTAGCTATTGGCGGTTCGCACCAGCATAGGAATATTGAGGGCATGCAGCTCGTCGCAAAGTGCCCGCAAACGACGCAGAATAAAATCGACCCTGATCGGCGCCATGCTGTGTTGCTGCCACTGGTTTGGGCATAGCAGATAGCAAGCCACCACCGGACCTTCCTGCGCAGCCGCCGCAAGGGCGGTGTTGTCGTCAAGTCGAAGGTCGTTACGCAGCCAGACCAGGCTGCAATTGTCAGGCAGCGAAACCCTATTCATGGCCAGATTTTAAGCAGCGCCTCCAGTGTGTCGCAGCACAATCTTTGGTAATGTGTCGCACCCCCGAAAACGCTGGAGAGCCAGATGGCAGAGCAAGAACAACCCAAGATGAAGGCGGACAACCTATATCGAGAGGAAACCTTCACCGATCGAGAGACCGGTTCAATTCGGAAACTGGTACCGGTAAACGCTGCGGGTGATGATGACAGTGGTCGCGCCGCCATTTATATGGGCAGCGCACAGATGATGACGCCAATGGGGCCGATTCCATTGAATTTTGAGATTGAGGCCGCATCACTTGGAGAAGCCGCAGAGAAGTTTACTGACGCGGCATCAGTGGCCATGCAGGAAACCCTGAAAGAGCTGCAGGAGCTGCGCAGGGAACAGGCATCGCAAATCGTGGTACCTGGTCAGGGTGGCGGAGCTGCCGGCGGAGGAATGCCCGGCGGCGGCATCCAGATGCCCTGATGCCGAAACACCCGCAAACGAGGTAACTGCCTGATGGGCAAGGCGCTGCAGCCAGTGCGCATGTTAACTCCAGGTGCCGACCTGAATGCCTACATACAAAGTGTGTACAGCATTCCGGTTTTGACACTGGAAGAAGAAAAGCAGCTGGCGAAGAAGTATTACTACGATGAAGATCTGGACGCTGCGCGGCAAATGGTGCTGGCGCATCTTCGTTTTGTGGTGCACATCTCGCGCAGTTACTCCGGGTACGGGCTACCACTGGGCGATCTGATCCAGGAGGGTAATGTCGGCCTGATGAAGGCGGTAAAGCGCTTCGACCCGGAGCGTGGCGTAAGGCTGGTTTCCTTCGCCGTACACTGGATAAAGGCCGAGATTCACGAGTACATCCTGCGCAACTGGCGCATCGTCAAAATTGCCACCACCAAGGCACAGCGCAAGCTCTTTTTTAATCTGCGCTCATCCAAGAAAAGTCTTGGCTGGTTAAGCCATGAAGAGGCCAAGGCGATAGCTGAAGATCTGGGTGTGGATGTCAAGCACGTGCAGGAAATGGAAGGCCGCCTGTCCTCATACGATACGGCATTTGATGCGCCCTCCGACTCGGATGACGAGGATAACTGGCACGCACCGGTGTACTACCTTGAAGATCACAGCGGCGATCCTGCCCGCCTGCTGGAGCACGATGACACCGAAAGCAGTAATGCCGATCATCTGGCCCGCGGGCTTGATTTGCTGGACGATCGCAGTCGCGACATCGTTGAGCGTCGCTGGCTTGCCGACAGCAAGGCCACCCTGCACGAGTTGGCGGACGAGTACGGTGTGTCTGCCGAGCGAATTCGCCAGATCGAATCGGCGGCGATGAAAAAAATCCGCAAATTTATTGAAGCCGAGGCAGATAACTGATGTTTTTTACTGCCGCCGGAGCTTTGTTCGGATTTCTCGGTGTGGCGCTGGGTGCATTTGCCGCCCATGGTCTGAGCGACCGTCTGGATGAGCGCATGCTGCAGGTATTTAAAACGGGCGCTGAATACCAGATGTACCACGCCCTCGCGTTGCTGGCCATTGGCCTTATGCTGCACAAATGGCCGGAATCAGCTCTGCTCAACGCCAGCGGTTGGGCATTTGTTGCCGGTATTCTGTTGTTTAGTTTCAGCCTGTATGGCCTGGCTTTGACCGGCATCGGTCCCCTGGGTGCCATAACCCCGCTGGGCGGAAGCACCTTTTTGGTGGGATGGGCCTGCCTGTTTATCTGGGCCTTCCAGTATGTGCGCTGAGCTGCCCTCTCCGCAGATTCGCAAAAAATCCATTCGTACCTTCGTCATTCGTGCCGGACGTACCACCGAGGGCCAGCGCAAGGCGCTGGAGTACGGTTGGCCGGTAGTGGGGCTCGACTTGGATCTGGGCCAGCAGGGTTATAGTCAGGCGTTCCAGCGCAGTGCGCCCAGAGTGCTCGAAATTGGCTATGGCATGGGGCAGTCCTTGCTGCAAATGGCCGAGGCTGAACCAGGCAAAGACTTTATTGGCATTGAAGTGCATCCGCCCGGTGTGGGTTCGCTTTTACTGGGAGCCTACGACCTGGTGATGTCCGAGGTGCGCTTGCCCAATCTGAAAACCTATATGGCCGATGCCACTGACGTGCTTCGCGAGTGTGTGCCAATTGCTTCCCTGCAACGCATACAGCTTTATTTCCCGGATCCATGGCCGAAGAAAAAACATCACAAGCGCCGTATCGTGCAGCCGAAACTGGTTGAGCTGATGGCGCAGCGCCTTGAACCGGGCGGAGTGTTGCATTTGGCAACCGACTGGCAGCCCTACGCCGAATGGATGATGGAGATCCTTGAAGCGGAACCTCTGCTTAAAAATCAGGTCGCAGCAGGGGAGTATGCCAAGCGACCCGAGTGGCGTCCGGCTACCAAGTTTGAAAAACGGGGCGAGCGCCTTGGCCACGGGGTTTTTGACCTCATCTATCGTCGTCAATCGTAAAGCGTAAGCAGTGAGGTTATGATGGCGCCCTTTAAAATGAAAACCAGTAACAAGGAGTCTCATGTGAAGACCAAAATGCACCTCTACAGCCTGGCAGCCGGAGCCATGCTGCTCACCGCCTGCGGCGGCAGCGACAGCGACAGCATAGCCGAGCCAGAGCTGGATTTAGCCAGCCTCGAAGCGCGTGTGAGTTATTCGCTGGCCTACAACCACATCGAACAGCTTCAGCAGGGTGGTGTTGAAATCAATACCCAGGCTTTCCTGGCCGGTGCAGAAGATGCCCTGGGTATGGGGCAACGTGCCGTTTCCGAAGAAGAAATGCAGGCTGCCTTCCAGGAGTACCAGGCAATCCTGCAGGAAGAAGCCATGGCAGAAGCAGAAGCGGCTGCGGTGGATTCGCTGGTAGCCGGCGAAGCCTTTCTGGCTGAAAACGCCACCGCCGAGGGTGTGTTGGTCACCGAGTCGGGGCTGCAATACAAGATTCTGCAAGATGCCGAGGGCGATGTGCCTGGCGAAACCAGCACCGTGCGGGTTCACTACACTGGCCGGTTACTGGATGGCACGGTGTTCGATAGCTCGGTTGAGCGCGGCGAGCCGGTTGAGTTCGGCGTAACCCAGGTTATTCCGGGCTGGACTGAAGCGCTGCAGATGATGCCCGAAGGCGCCACCTGGGAGCTCTACCTGCATCCCGACCTGGCCTACGGTGCTTCCGGGGCTGGCGGCGTGATTGGCCCCAACGAGGTGCTGATATTCGAGGTTGAACTGCTCGAGGCAACGGTTGAAAGCGAAGCCGGGGCAACCGAGTAATAGTTAACAACGAAAAGGGGCGAAAGCCCCTTTTTGCTATCCGGGAGGAAGCTGACTAATGGATACCCAAACCCGAACCGAAGTGGAAGCTGCCACTTTCCGGCGCCTGCTGCAGCATCTGGATCAGAACAGGAATGTGCAAAACATCGAGTTGATGATTACCGCTGACTTCTGTCGCAACTGCATTAGCAAATGGTACATGACAGCGGCGCAGGAGAGAGGCGAAGCGGTCGACTACGACCAGGCTCGCGAAATGGTGTATGGCATGCCTTACGATGAGTGGAAAGCAGCCTACCAAACCGAAGCTACGCCAGAGCAGATGGCCGAGTTCGAAAAGCGCCGCGGCTAGAATAGCCTGCCGCGCTGCTCAATGGGTTCGACGTCATCCGGGCGGCCAACCCCTTGTAATTACTTTGTGCGCGAGAACTGGAATACGCCCACTGCGGCAAGAAACAGAAAGGCCACCAGGGTCCAGCCGGGAATACTCAGCCCCAGAAACATCCACTTGATCTCGGCACAGCTACCCTCGCCAAAAAACATCGCACCAAGAATTTCCTGCAGCGGAAAATTGGCCTGAAACATCCAGTCCAGCGTTGGGCCGCAGGCGGGAATCTGGTCTTCCGGCAGGCTCTGCAGCCAAACCTGGCGACCGGCAATTGCTGCGCCGCCCAGGGCCGCAAGGGTTGTCAGCGCGGCATAAATTTTGGTTCCGGTTGCACCCGGGTTGTGTATAAAAGCTGCCAGGGCGATGAGGCCGGTTGCGATGACAAACCCTCGCTGAGAAACGCACAGGGGGCAGGGAATCAGGTGCAGCATCATTTGGAAATACAGTACCGCCACCAGCATCATCAGCAGGGTAAATGCGGCAATCAGCAGGTTGGTGATGCGAACGCCGGGCAGTTTTTCTATCAGGGGCATCTTGCGTTTTCCTGGGGGTTCTTGTGTTAGACGGCGGGCTCCGCTGGCGGTTCCCGGTTTTCGGCGAGCCATTTTGCCACAAGCTGCTGGCTATCGTGGTAAATGCGACGCGATGTCACATCCAATACATCGCAGTGCTGTTCCAGAATCTGTGATGCCTGGTGCAGCGGGTTGCCAAAACGGATGCGTTGGCCGATGCGTTCGAGGCAGGCCGAGGTGAAACTGGCATCGGCGTAGCGGCACAACCAGTTTTGCTGCCGAATCAGATCAAAGCGCTTTTGCGTTGCGCCATCAAAATGGTGAAGCCAGGCTGAAATTTTGTCCAGGCTGCGGTTGCTAAATCTCTCTAGCGGTTCGCCCAGGTACTGTTCCGGTTCCCGCGCCAGCAAGTGGTCGGTATAGAGATCGAGGAGAATGCCGGCAAAGCGAAACCAGTGCGCTGGCAACTGTTCGCGCAGGGTGCCAAGCGCAGCATGGCGATCGGAGAAACCGTCGATCAGCCGGTGAAGTTGCACGCCCTGTGCCAGCGGCTGCGGCAGCCCGGCTGGCAGGCGACCCTTGATGTGATCGCCAAGCATGCCACCGGCCATCAGGTGGGTGTGGGGCGCCGCCAGCGCGATGTGCCCCAGATAATTCACAGTTGGCGATACTGATCGTAGTAGTGAGCCAGGTATTCGGCGAAGGGAAGTTTGTCCGCCTGCTCCATGCGTTGCTGTTCAGTCAGTGAGTTGGCCGCGGTTTCGGCAAACAGCTGAAGTGAGTCTGCGTTCACTTCCTGCGCTCGCAATTGCTCGGTGAATTTTAGCGATTGCTGCATGGTCCAGCGAAAGTAGGTGATTTTCTCTTCTTCCAGTTGCTGCAGAACTTGCGCGCTGGGAGTAAGTTCAGGCTGCGCCAGCATGGCTTGGTAATGGGCCACGGCGTCGCTGTACCCGTCACTGTGGTTTGCGCAGTCGAGCAGGGAAGCCGCCCGCGATACGTATTGCATGATTTCACTTGCCCAGTCCTGCATTGATACTTCGCTGCCGTCACCCAGCTGCAGCTGCAACTCGGGGTCTCGCCCCCGGTACACGGCGCGCCGCTGGTTTTCGGCAATGGCGGCATATTCCTCGTTGTAGGTTTGGGGGCTGGGGTGCATCAGGCAGGCCAGAAGAAATGCCTCGGTGAAATGGATCTGGCGTTCGCCGATACCCAACGGCTCAAACGGATTCAGATCCAGGCAGCGCACCTCAACGTATTCGACACCGCGATCTGCCAAAGCCTTTAGCTGGGTTTCGCCCCGGCGCGCTGTCTGTTTCGGCCGCACTGTGCTGTAAAACTCGTTTTCAATTTGCAGCAGACCGGCGTTCAGCTGGCGGTAATTGCCGGCTTCGTCGCAGGTGCCCAGCTCGCGGTATCTGGGCAACTCGGTAAGAATGGCCTCGCGCAGCACCTCGACATAGCGATCCAGGCTGTTGAAGCACACCACCAGGCTATCCTGCGCCGAGCTCTGGTAACCCAGGTCGCCCATGCGCAACGAGGTTGCAAAAGGCGCGTGCAGGGTATGTTCGTCACCGCCAAGTGGTTGCAGCTGGTGTTGACGCTCTTTCACAAACGACCGGCACACGGCGGGTGAAGACCCGGTCAGGTAGAGCAGCAGCCAAATCCAGCGGCGGAAATTACGAATCAGTGCCAGATAGCCTTCGGTTTTGTAGTCCTGCAAGGGAAGGCTACTGCGGTCCTGAATGCGCAGCAGGTTCCAGATGGCGTCTGGCGCCGAGTAGTTGAAGTGCACCCCGGCGATGGTTTGCATCTTGCGACCGTAGCGATGACCCAGTCCCAAGCGATACACCCGCTTCATTTGACCGATATTCGAGCTGCCGTAGTTGGCAACCGGAATATCGCTGTCGTCTCCGAGCTGGCAGGGCATGCTGCCTGCCCACAGAAACTCTTGCGGCATTTCGCGCAGGCTCAGGTTCAGCAATTCGCGCAGCTGCGAAAGAACTTCCCCGGGTGCAATCGATGGCTCGGTAATAAATTCAAGCAGCGCTTCCGAGTAGTCGGTAGTCACGTACGGGTGGGTCAGGGCTGAACCGAGGCCCGCAGGGTGCGCAGTGCCGGCAATGGTGCCAGCCGGGCTTACCCGCAAACCCTCTCGCTCTATGCCGCGCAGCGCAGAAGGAAAAATGACAATGTTTTCCGCTTTCGCCAGCAGCTTGTGGCGTTCGTCGAAACCGGGTTGGGCGAATGACATGGCTGTCCTGAGTTGAGCGTATGCCGCGACAAGTTTATCTGAATCGAGGGCGTGATAATGAGGCTTTGCGTGTAAATCCTGCAATCCGTTAAATCCGCTCAGTGAAAAAGCGCGAACTGGCTCAAGTGGCGGGGCCTCGCGACTGTGAAAGTCTGATGACAAGTGGTAATATCGCGCCACTTTTTTGTGGGGGCCGAACGGCCAAAAATCAAGTAGTTACATTGCATTCGCATGCAGTGCCACGCCAGGTTCAGAGCAAATTGAAAGCAACTGATATTTCCAATCCCGAATACTTCCACAAGGTGGTTGACTGCCAGTACGCCTGTCCTGCGCATACGCCGGTACCAGAATACATTCGGCTTATTGCCCAGGGGCGCTATTCGGACGCCTACATGATTAACTGGGAATCCAATGTCTTTCCCGGTGTGCTGGGTCGAACCTGCGACCGGCCCTGCGAGCCGGCTTGTCGACGCGGACGAGTGGAAGAGGAGCCGGTTGCTATCTGTCGTCTGAAGCGGGTGGCAGCCGACTACAAGGACGATGTGCGCGCGCGCATGCCCGAAATTCCCAGCAAAAAAAATGGCAAAAAGATCGCTCTGATTGGCGCCGGTCCTGCCTCACTGACTGTGGCTCGCGATCTGATGCCGCTGGGGTACGAAATTGACCTGTACGACGAGAACGCGCGGGCTGGCGGCTTTATGCGTAGTCAGATTCCTTCATTCAGGTTGCCGGAGAAGGTGCTGGAAGAAGAGTGCAACTACATCCTGGATATGGGGGTAACCCGTCATTTCGAGTACCGGGTAGACAGCCTCAAAAGCCTGCTTGAGAAAGACTACGATGCGGTGTTTGTTGGCTCGGGTGCGCCCCGCGGCCGCGACATCGATATTCCCGGCCGGCAGGAGTGTGACGCCAATATTCACATTGGTATCGACTGGCTAGCCAGCGTTGCCTTCGAGCACATCGACAGCATTGGCAAAAAAGTGGTTGTGCTGGGAGGCGGTAATACGGCCATGGACTGCTGCCGCACGGCACGCCGCCTTGGCGGTGAAGAGGTCACCATCTCGGTGCGCTCCACCTTCGATGACATGAAGGCTTCGCCCTGGGAAAAAGAAGATGCCATGCGCGAGGGCATTCCGTTCGAATGCGATACCGTGCCTGTGGAATTTCTGCACAAGGATGGCAAGCTCACCGGCGTCAAGTTGGAGCGTGTTGAGTCGGTTTACGATGATCAGGGCAAGCGTTCGCTGAAGAATACCGGGGAGACCTTTATTGTCGAGTGCGATGACGTTATCTGCGCCCTGGGCCAGATGGGTGCTTTTCCCTGGATCGAGCGCGACATAGGCATCCAGTTCAACAAGTGGGACATGGCCGAAGTTGACCGCACCACTTTCCAGTCCAGCAACGAGCGGGTTTTCTTCGGTGGCGATGCGGCCTGGGGCCCCACCAACATTATTACCGCGGTGGCTCACGGCCATCAGGCGGCCATATCGATTGACCTATTCTGCCACGAAAAATTGCTGGTGGACGAACGTCCGGCACCCGGTACCCGCCTGCGAAGCACCAAAATGGGTATTCACGAGTGGAGTTACGACAGCGAAGTTACTTCCGATTTGCGCTTCGCCGTGCCGCACCTGGACAACAACGTGGCGCTGGCCGATCGCAAAGCCGAAGTAGAGCTGGGCTTTGACGAGCAACTGGCCTACAAGGAGGCCGAGCGTTGCCTCAATTGCGATGTGCAGACGGTGTTCGTCGAGAGCAAATGCATCGAGTGCGATGCCTGCATGGATATTTGCCCCACCGACTGTATCAACTTCACTGATAACGACGAAGAGATTGACCTGCGCGAAAAGCTGATTGTGCCGGCGCGGGAGAAAACCCAGGATCTGTATGTTTCTGAAGACCTGAAAACGGGGCGCATCATGGCCAAGGACGAGAATGTATGCCTGCACTGCGGTTTGTGTGCCGAACGCTGTCCTACCGGTGCCTGGGATATGCAAAAGTACATGTACAGCGTAACCAAAGCCGGCCGCGCCGGAGAAGCGGCATGAGCGAAAACAGCAGCGTTGTGGAAAGCGGCAGCAAAAAAGGCAGCAATAAATTGAAAGCAGTAAACGACTTTGTCGTGAAGTTTGCCAACGTCAACGGTTCGGGTTCGTCCAGTGCCAACCATATGTTCGCCAAGGCGGTTTTCCGCATGGGTATTCCGGTTAGCGCGCGCAATATTTTTCCATCTAATATTCAGGGCTTGCCCACCTGGTATGAAGTGCGTATCAACGAGGCGGGCCACACCGGCCGGCGCGGAGAGGGCTGCGATCTGATGGTCTGTGTCAATCCGCAGAGTATGCCGCAGGACTACAAAGAGGTCCTGCCCGGCGGTTACTTCGTATATGACGCCACCAAACCGCTCGACTTGCGCTACCAGCGCAGCGATATCACCCATATCGGCATTCCCTTTACAGAAATCACCAACGCCGAGTGGGCCGATGCGCGCCAGCGCCAACTGTTCAAAAATGTGGTCTATGTGGGGGCGCTGTCGGCCCTTTTGCAGCTCGATTTCGAGGTATTAACAGATCTGGTCAAGGACCAGTTCAAGGGCAAGGAAAAACTCATTCAGCCAAATATTCACGCGCTGGAGCTGGGTTATCGCTATGCCGAAAAGAACTTTGATTGTCCGCTGGGCTTTCGGTTGGAAGCGCGTGATTCCAACAAGGGCAAGATATTTATCGACGGCAATACCGCATGTGGGTTGGGCGCTGTTTACGGTGGAGCCACGGTTTGTGCCTGGTATCCCATTACGCCCTCTACCTCGGTTGCCGAGGCTTACGAGCGCTATGCCTCACGGCTGCGAATCGATGCCGCCAATGGCAAGAAAAACTACATCTCTATTCAGGCGGAAGACGAACTGGCTGCCATGGGCATGGTGATTGGAGCCGGATGGAACGGCGCGCGCGCCTTTACCGCTACCAGCGGCCCCGGCGTTTCCCTGATGAACGAGTTTCTGGGCCTGGCTTATTTTGCCGAGGTGCCTGCCGTATTGATTGATGTTCAACGCGCCGGCCCCTCTACCGGCATGCCCACCAAAACCCAGCAGTCGGATGTGTTGGAAGCTGCTTATGCCTCCCATGGCGATACCAAGCATGTACTGCTATTTCCTTCCGACCCGAAAGACTGCTTTGACCAGACTGCACAGGCTTTCGACCTGGCCGAGCGCCTGCAAACGCCTATCATTATGCTGACCGATCTCGACCTGGGTATGAACGACTGGATGTCCGACCCGCTCGAGTGGGATGACGAACGCAACCTCGACCGCGGTAAAGTGATGACAGCCGAAGAGCTCGAAGCGGGTACCGATTTCGGACGTTACCTGGACGTGGACGGTGACGCCATTCCCTACCGTACCTACCCGGGGACGCACCCGGCTCGTGGAGCCTACTTCAACCGGGGAACCAGCCGTGACGAGTACGCGCGCTACACCGAAAACGGCGACGCCTATGTGCGCAACATGCAACGCCTGGAACGCAAGTTTGAGACCGCATTGCAATACACCCCCGCGCCGGTCATCACCGAGCGACAGGGCGCGAGCAGCTACGGTGTGATTCATTTCGGTACCACCCGGCAGGCGCTCGAAGAGGCCATGCAGCGTGTAGGTGAAGCCGGTTACCAGCTTGATGACTTACGCCTGCGCTCATTCCCCTTCCACGCGGAAGTGCGCGATTTCATCGAGCGACACGATTTTGTGTTTGTAGTGGAGCAAAACCGCGACGCACAGATGCGCACCCTGTTGGTGAATGAATTGGACATCGACCCCAATCGACTAATCAAAGTACTGCATTACGACGGCACCCCGATCAACGCAACCTTTATTGCCGACCGTATGCTGGAGTGTCTGGGTGACGCCAAAGTGACCCCCCTGCGCGCAGCCAAAGGAGCCAATGACGCATGAGCTATGTTAAGCCCTCATTTCGCCATCCCGACCTGCCGCACAATCGTATTGGTCTGACTGAAGCTTCCTACGAGGGGGCCATTTCCACACTCTGCGCCGGTTGCGGGCACGATTCCATCAGCGCGGCAATTGTGCGCGCCTGCTGGGAGCTCGACCTGCCGCCTCACAGGGTTGCCAAGCTTTCCGGTATTGGTTGCTCGTCCAAATCGCCTACCTACTTCCTTAACCAGGCACATGGCTTCAACACGGTGCACGGTCGCATGCCTTCGGTGGCAACCGGCGCCAATGTGGCGAATCGCGACCTGGTTTATTTTGGTGTTTCCGGCGACGGAGATTCCGCTTCCATCGGCATGGGCCAATTTGCCCATGTGGTTCGACGCAACCTGAACATGGTTTATGTGATCGAGAACAATGGCTGTTACGGTCTTACCAAGGGCCAGGAATCTGCTACCCAGGATCGCGGCTCGAAAACACGCAAGGGTTCGGCCAACCCCTTCGCTTCAATCGACCTGGTGGGCGTTGCCCTGCAGCTGGGTGCCACCTTTGTTGGGCGCAGTTTCTCCGGTGATAAAAATCAACTGGTGCCGCTGATCAAGGCGGCCATCAAGCATAAGGGCTTTGCTCTGTTGGATGTGGTTTCGCCCTGCGTCACCTTCAATAACCATGAAGGCTCCACAAAAAGCTACGACTACACCCGCGATCACATCGAAACTGGCGTGATCATGGATTTTGTCCCCATGAAAGACGAAATACGCACCAGCTACGAGCCCGGCGAAACGGTTGAGGTTACGCTGCATGATGGATCTGCCATTCACCTGCACAAGGCCGACTCCAGCTACGATGCTACCGATCGGCAGGCGGCAATCAACGCGGTGCAGTCTCACAAAGAAGACGGCAAGCTCCTGACCGGCCTGATCTACATCGACCCGGACTCGGAAGATTTTCACGAGATGATGGGTACGTCCGATACCCCGCTGAACCAGCTTTCCAAGCGCGAATTGTCGCCTACGGCCGAAACCCTGGCTCGCATTAACCAGAGCTTCTGCTAGTTGGGCATCAAACGTTTAACGCGTGAACAGTGGAGCCGCCTGTGGATGTGGTTAACCATTATTCCGGCGGCTTTTTTTGCCTGGGTGCTGGGTTACGGTATCTATCTGGGGCTTAGCGGAAAGCAAGAATTCACTTTCGAAAACGCCCCACCCGAAGCCGAACAGGCGCCGCAGTAGGGGCTTTTTGTAACACCTCTGTCACAGAAATATCCTTGACTCGTCTCGCCAACTCGCTAGAGTGGGAGTAGCAAGATCGTATGGCTTCGCGTTATTTACATCACTCGAAGTTACTGGCAGTACCTCCTGTAGTAAGTAATCCCGAGCTTGACTTTCTGCACAGGCCCCCGGCTTTTCTATTAGGCCCGGGGACTAATCTTTACTGAAATACAGGACAGCATCATGTCAGAACGCGTTACCGGAACCGTAAAATGGTTTAACGAAAGCAAAGGCTTTGGCTTTATTTCCCAGGAAGGCGGCCCCGATGTATTTGCACATTACAGTGCCATCGACGGTGGCGGCTTCCGCACATTGCAGGAAGGGCAACAGGTCGAATTTACCGTAACCCAGGGTCAAAAAGGGCCCCAGGCCGAGAAAATCGTTCCGCTCTGAAGCTTTGCCGACCAGATTTCAACCGGCATCCCCCTGAGGGGTTGCCGGTTTTTTTTGTTTCAGATCAGGCCGAATAGATGGTCCAGACGCCAATCAGAATAAAACCGGCCCCGGCCAGATAGGCCAGCAGCTTCTCGTTGATATGGTTCGACAACAGGCTTCCCACCAGCACACCCAGCCCCGCCGCCAAAACCAGAGCAGCGGCTGACGCAGCGAAAACCGTCCATTTGCTCACCTCGCGGTCGGCGGCAAACAGCAGGGTAGCCAGCTGGGTTTTGTCACCCAGCTCGGCGATAAACACTGTGACAAAGACGGTGGCAAATACTTTCAAGTCCATGGTTAAAATTGTCCCGTTCTGAGTAGCACCAGGGTGCAGGCGCGCTGGGTGGCAATGCCCGCCTGTTCCAATTGTGATTCTATTTCTTCATTTTCTGTTCCGGGATTAAAAATAACCCGGCCCGGTTCAAGCGCCAGTATTTCATCAAGCACCCCTGGCAGTCGATTGCCGCCAACGTACAGGGTCAGGGTATCAACCTTATCCTCGATGTCGCTCAGCCGTTGCACTGTGGGTAAGCCCAGTATCTCGGTTTCACTGCGCGATACTGGCGCAACCTCGTAAGCTTCCTGCATCAGCAGCTACTGTGCCAGGTGGGCGTAGCGGTCGGGTTTGCCGCTGGCTCCGAGAACGGCAACTCTCATTGGCCCAGCCGCAACAGCTGATTGCCCAACAGCAAACTCACGGCTTGTGCCAGCTGGGCATCTTCAATATCTGACAGTGTTTGTCTCAGGCCCACCATCTCAGGCGCGCCATCTTCACTGGCCAGCGAGCGGCTGAGTGCGGCTTCTGTGAGGCTGTTGCTGCCCGTCTGCCAGCTGATACTGCCTCGGTCGACGCGAATATCCGGGTAAATTCCCCTGGCCTGGATTGAACGCCCCGAGGGAGTGTAATAGCGGGCGATGGTAAGTTTTATGGCGCTGGTTTCGTCGACGCTCAGTACTTCCTGCACGCTGCCTTTGCCAAAGGAGACATCTCCCAACAGTATCGCGCGGCCGTGGTCCTGCAGCGCGCCAGCAACAATTTCGGCTGCCGATGCCGAACCGCGATTGATCAGCACAACGATCGGCAGGTGATCGGCAAGGGTTTCGGGCGAGGCGCGAAAAACCTGATTGGCCTGTTCGATGCGCCCGCGGGTGCTAACAATAGTGCCGCTCGACAAAAACAGGTCGGCAATATCGGTTGCGCCGCGCAGCAGCCCGCCCGGGTTGTTGCGCAGGTCAATCACAAGACCGGCCAACGGCGCCGGTTTTGCCAGAAGTTCTTCCAGCGCCTGGCGAAATTCCACCGCCGTATTGTCGGAAAACTGGGCAACCCGCAGGTAGCCCACGGATTCGGATAAAACCTGATGGCTGACGGACCCTACCAAAATACGTTCGCGGGTAAGTTCGACATCGCGCGCGCCACGGCTGCCCTCGCGCAAAATAGTCAGCACAACCGGCTCGCCGGCTTCACCCTCAAGCGCTTCGATGGCCTGGCGAAAGCTGAAGCCCTCAATGGACTCAGCGTCCACGGCAACAATGACATCGCCGGGTTGAATATTGGCACGGGCTGCGGGGCTTCCATCAATCGGGGTAACAACGGTGAGATTGTCTCCCTGCATGGATAGCTCTACGCCAATGCCTGAAAATCGACCTTCCGCGGTATCCCGCAGTTCATTGCGCTCAACCAGTGTGAGGTAATCCGAGTGGGGGTCGAGCTCCTGCAGCATTCCCCGGATCGCCATCGAGAAGATCTCTTCATCGCTCAGTTCTTCAACGTAAGCCTGCCGTACCTGCTCGAATACCCGGGTAAAGTTGCGCAATTCTTCCAGCGCAAGCCGGCTGTCTGCAGGTGGTTCTTCCTGCGCCGAAAGCTGCGACATTGCTGCCAGTGCAACAACTGGCAGTAGTGCTTTAAAGATTTGCATCAATCGATTTCCCACGGTTTCTAACTGCACCAGTTCAGAGGATTAATAGCTTCGCCCTGCTGTCTGATTTCAAAATAGAGCGCCGGTTCCCTCAGGCCACCGGAAATGCCGACCTGGGCGATTTGTTGTCCCGGCAATACCCAGTCGCCCGACTCCACGAACAGGCTCTGATTGTGTCCGTAGAGGGTAAGGTACTGTTCGCCGTGATCCAGGATCACCAGCAGTCCGTAACCGCGCAGGTAATCGGCAAATACCACTCGACCATTGTGCACAGCATTTACGCTGGTGCCCATTTGTGACTCGATTAATACGCCGTCCCAGTTGAGACTGCCGGTGCGGGTCGTGCCGAATCTTGCGGCCAGGTTGCCGTCAGCAGGCAGGCTGCACTGCCCGCGAATATCAGAAAATGCGGTGCGGTTGGTTTCCAGCTCCAGCTCCAGCTCCTGCATCTGCTCGCTGATGCTGTCCAGCAGGGTTCGCAGCCGCTCCCGGTCGGCAATTCGCGCAGCCAGTTGCTGCTCGGTTTCAGCAATGGACTGTTCCAGCTGGTTGAGCAGGGTTTCGCGCTCGGCCTGACTTTGTCGCAGCGCATTGCGGGATTGATTAAGGCTGGCCAACAGCCCCGACCGATATTCGCGTTCCTGCTGCTGTGATTCACGGTTTCGCCCGATAGAAGCCAGGGTTTCTTCATAGCTTTGAATGGTGCGTGTTCGCGACCCGAGCAGTGCCCGGTAGTAATAGAGCATGCGACCGGTGTCGCTGCCGCCCTCCTGGTTCAGCAGCAGTTTGAGAGGTTCGTTGGCGCCGCCGCGGTATGCCAGCAGCAGTTCGTGTTGCAGTCGCTGCTGCTGTCCTTCGAGGGCGCTGCGCAACTCGCCGGCGCGCTGTTCAAGCTGAGATATCAGCGCGGCTGACGCATCCAGTGACCTTTCTGCGTTGATAATTTCGCGATGGTTTTCTGCCATGCGCATTTCTTGTTGCTGAACACCCTGCTCGGCTTCGGCAAACTCACCGCGATACTGATTCAGCTCCGTCTGGAGGCGAGAAATGGTCTGGCGCAGCTGCTCCAGTTCCGCTTCTGTCTGACCGAAAGCAGTCGGCAGAGGGCCTGCCAAACAGACAATCAGAAAAAATTTGCCGCACAGACGGCAAACAGACAGGCTTGGTCTGCACCTCGGGCCGCTCACTGTGTATACTTTTGCGCCCGAACGATGCAGGAATGACGGTTGGATTTTTTCATATTCATTAGCGAACAGTGGCTTCTGGTTAGCGCAGGTCTCATTATGCTTTACCTGCTGGTCTGGCGGGAGTCCTCAAAGGGCGGCAAGCAAATCAGCCACCACGAGCTTACCCGAATGGTAAACCAGGATGATGCAGTTGTTCTGGATATTCGCGACGCCAAAGACTTTGAGCAGGGACATATCGCTGGCTCGGTTAATATTCCCGTGGGCAAACTGGAAGACCGCAGCAGTGAGCTGGACAAAGACAAAACTATTATTCTGGTGTGCAAGTTGGGTCAAACGGCCGGTACCGCGGGCAAGCAACTGATGGCTCAGGGCTTCTCTACCGCTCGCTTGAAGGGCGGTATGATGGATTGGCAAAGCAACAACCTGCCGCTGGTGCGCGGTAAGTAAAACCAAATTTTCCCAGAGGATTTTTTCATGGCAGACGAAAATTCAGGCGCCAACCCGCAGGCTAACGAGCAATCGCAAGCGCCATTTTTCGCAATCGAGCGAATCTACGTCAAAGATATCTCACTGGAATGCCCGCGCGGGCTTGAGGCGTTCAAGAGCTGGACGCCAGCCGTTAACCTGGATATCAATACCAAACAGGTTTCTCTGCAGGAAGGCTTGCACGAAGTGGTGCTAACAGTGACTGCGCGAGTCACAGAAAAAGACTCGGAATCGGTCTACTTTCTGGTGGAAATCCATCAGGCTGGCCTGTTTCGCACGGCCAATATTGGCGAGTCGGAATTGCGCCGCGTGCTGGCGACCGTAGCACCCGCTACCCTGTTTCCCTACGCGCGTGAATCGGTGGATAGCCTTGCAATCAAAGCAGGTTTCCCGCCGCTGCGACTGGCGCCAATCAACTTTGACGCTCTGCTAAAAGCAGCCTCCGACAAGCAGGCCAGCGAAGCCGGAAGCGCTACCGTCCAGTAGTTTTTCGCGCCGAAGGCCCCGGGAGCTGTTCGCCCCCGCCGGCATAATCGGCCATTTTCAGTTCCTTTAGCTTGCGGGTCAGGGTGTTGCGCCCCCAGCCCAGTATTTCGGCTGCCTCCCGCTTGCGCCCTCCGGTATGTTCCAGCGCGGTTTCAATCAGCGCGCGTTCGAACATGGGGATAGCCGATTTCAGAATGTGATCTTCGCCGCCCTGCAGCGCATCCCTGGCCCATATCTGAAGAGCCCTGTCCCACTCGCTCGATAGCGTGGCCATTCCGGCACTGCTTGCCGAGCCGTCGTGGGCGAGCAGCTCCGGAGGCAGATCTTCGCGGTGAATCTCGCGCCCGGGCGCCATTACAGTCATCCAGCGGCAGGAATTCTCCAGCTGTCTCACATTGCCCGGCCAGGGAAGCCGGCAAAGAAATTCGCTGGCCTCCGGCGTGAGATTTTTCTTCTCCATGCCTAGTTCGTTGGCTGACTGGTGAAGGAAATACTCCGCCAACACCGGAATATCAACCGTACGTTCGCGCAGTGCGGGCAGGTGAACCCTGATTACGTTGAGCCGGTGGAAAAGGTCTTCGCGGAATTTGTGTTGTTCCACCAGCGTTTCGAGGTTCTGGTGAGTGGCCGCGATAATACGCACGTTTACCTTCACTGATGTATGGCCGCCAACGCGAAAAAACTCGCTATCGGCCAGCACTCTGAGCAGGCGGGTTTGGGCCTCGGCAGGCATATCGCCAATTTCATCCAAAAACAGCGTGCCGCCATCGGCCTGTTCAAAGCGGCCTTCACGGCGGGTGGCCGCGCCGGTAAACGCCCCCTTTTCATGGCCAAACAATTCCGATTCGATCAGTTCGTGTGGAATGGCGGCCATGTTGAGCGCCACGAAGGGTTCCGATTTGCGTGGGCTGTGCCGGTGTAACGCGCGCGCTACCAGCTCCTTGCCGGTGCCGGATTCACCGTTGATCAATACGGTCACATTGGAATTGGCCAGCCGCCCAATGGCGCGAAACACTTCCTGCATGGCAGGGGCTTCGCCGATGATTTCGGTATTTCCCCGGGTTGAATCTGCTTCGCGAGGGCTTTCAATGGTTTTCGAGCGTTCCAGTGCCCGGTGGGTAACGCTAACCACTTCTTCGATATCAAAGGGTTTCGGCAGGTATTCGAAAGCGCCACCCTGGTAGGCATCCACGGCACTTTGCAGGTCGGAGTGGGCAGTCATAATAATTACCGGCAGCCCTGGCATGGTTTCGGCAATTTCTTTCAGCAGCGTCATACCGCCCACACCGGGCATGCGTACATCGCTAATAATGACGTCTGGACGGCGCGATTCCAGACTGGAAAGTACCTCTTCTGCTGTTTCGAAGCTCTCCACATCAAAGGGTTCTTTCGACAGCGCTTTTTCCAGAACCCAGCGTATTGAGCGATCGTCGTCGACAACCCATATTCGACCCTGGTTGTTCATTTCATTTCACTCCAATGGTGATACAGCCGGCAGTGGTGGCGACACTAATCATCTCGCGCAACCTGTGCTGGCAGGTAGATTGAAAAAGAGGTACCCAGCGGGCTGCTGTCGTATTCGATCAGGCCCTGATGGGAAGCAATCACAGACTGGGCAATGGGTAACCCAAGGCCCGAGCCGCTGTGGCGATTGGTAATGGTGGGATAAAAAATCTCTTCAAATATTTCGGCCGGAATACCCGGCCCATTATCTTCAACGTCTATGCGGCATACCAGCGGATGCTGTTTGTTACCGATGGTGAAGCGATACTGGATGCGAGTACGCAGAATGATTCGCGCGTCTTTGGTAGCTGATTCCATCAGGGCTTCCAGAGCGTTGCGGGCAATATTCAGCACGGCCTGTATCAGTTGCTCCAGATCGCCGCGAATATCGGGCAGGCTGGGATCGTAGTCTTTGACGATCTCTACTTCGCCTTCACTTTCTGCCTGCAACAGCAAAATCACTCGTTCAAGTACCTGGTGCACATTCATGGATTCGAAGCGCGGCGGCGAGTTGGGCCCCAGCATCTTGTCAACCAGGTTGCGCAATCGGTCGGCTTCCTGGGTGATTACGCCAGTGTATTCACGCAGAGTCTCGTCATGCAGTTCGTTGTGAAGTAACTGGGCGGCACCGCGAATACCACCCAGGGGATTTTTAATTTCATGGGCCAGGCCGCGAGCCAGATTGCGGCTGGTATCGAATGCTGCCATTTGGCTTTCTTCGCGATTAATGCGCAGCAGCCGGTCGAGCTGATTCAATTCAATAAGGAGCAGGCTTTGGCTGCCCAGTTGAAGAGGCGAAAGCGTAAGGTCGGCCTGAAACGGCTGTTGCCGGCTGTTGAGGAGCTGGGCCTGTCGGCGGGTAAAGGGGCGGTTCTCCTCAATAGCCATGCCGATAGCATTCAAGTCCTCATCTTCTGCCTTGATCAGTCGGGTGAGCAGTTTGCCGCGCGCACGCCGCTGACTCACCGCCAGAATTTGTTCTGCCGATTGGTTCAGGGAAAGCACACGGCAATGCATATCCGCGACAATCACGGCGGTTGTCAGGTGGTCGAGGATAAGCTCGCTGTCGGGTGTTTCTGTTTTCATTTGGGCACGCAGCGTCAGGTCCTTTGTTTGCAAGCAAAAGCCAGGCCAACATTGCAGCCTGCAGAAGCCGTCAAACCGGGGGTGGAGGCAGATGTTCCGAGTATAGCGCACCAATGTGGTGCAATGTCGGTTCAGATCAAGGCGTCAGGGGATAACATAGATCCGGACTGGTGCGCTGGAGGCCAGAGAATCGCCTTGCGCGGAGACAAGGCTCACCCTAAACGTTTGGGTTCCGGCAAAAAGTACCGGAGAGTTGAAGCGGTTTTGTTCGCTGGTGAGTACCTGCGCACCATTGTGTTCCAGCTTGAAAAGGCTGCCATCGGGCCGGTTTAACGCATTGACTACAAGCTCTATGCTTCTGCCACTGCCGTGCACCACGGTTTCGTCCTGAGGGCTGGACAGGCTTATGCTGGCCGGGAGCGCGCTATCGGAACCGCTGTTGGTCTCATCGCTCGCCTGAGGTTGAGCCGGTATGGGCACACCGGGTTGCAGGATGAGCTGGGGCAGCTCAACCGGCTGAACTGGTTGATTCTCGGGGGCTTCGTCGGTGTATTCCACCCGACCATCCGGATGCACAATTTTATATATCTGTGCCATCGCCGGGCCAGCCAATATCAGTAGCGACAGTATCAACCAGGATTTGAGCACCGAAAATCCTCTGTAAGTTTGGGTAAAAGCCTACTGCAAAAGCCTTGCCTTGGCATCTGCAGACTTCACATTTTCATCAGGCTTCCATCCAGGAAAGAGGCAGTCGTCAAAGCTATGCCGATGCATGCTGGCAAAAAAAAGGCCCGCAATAGCGGGCCTCTTGAATGTGAAGCTTACGCTTACACAGAGTAGTACATCTGGAATTCTACCGGGTGGGTAGTCATGCGCAGAATTTGTACTTCCTCTTCTTTGAGCTCGATGTAGGCATCGATCGCGTCGTTGGTGAATACACCACCGGCTGTCAGGAATTCGCGATCGGCGTCGAGTGCCGCCAGTGCCTGGTCGAAGCTGCTGCATACTGTAGGAATATTGGCTTCCTCTTCGGCAGTCAGGTCGTACA
The DNA here is from genome assembly GCA_937129725.1 of uncultured Cellvibrionales bacterium. GTDB lineage: Bacteria > Pseudomonadota > Gammaproteobacteria > Pseudomonadales > GM7GCV1 > JABJGI01. Next base: position 26,310 of record CAKZNR010000059.1, read on the forward strand.
GGTCGGCCTCGGCGGGGTCGCCGGGGTGAATCTTGTTCTTGATTCCGTCCAGGCCGGCCATCAGCAGAGCCGAGAAGCACAGGTAAGGGTTGGCGGTTGAATCCGGGAAGCGGGTTTCGATGCGCTTGCCCTTTTCGTTGGAAACCCAGGGAATACGGATAGAAGCTGAACGGTTGCGGGCAGAGTAGGCCAGCATTACCGGGGCTTCAAAGCCAGGTACCAAACGCTTGTAGCTGTTGGTGGAGGCGTTTGCCAGCGCGTTGATAGCGCGAGCGTGCTTGATTACGCCGCCGATGTAGTACAGGGCCATCTCGCTCAGGCCGGCATAAGCGTCACCAGCGAAGGCATTTTTTCCACCCTTGGTAAAGGACTGGTGAACGTGCATACCGTTACCGTTGTCGCCTACCAGAGGCTTGGGCATAAAGGTTGCCGTTTTGCCGTAGGCGTGAGCCACATTGTGCACGCAGTATTTGAGGATCTGAACTTCGTCGGCTTTCTTGGTGAGGGTGTTGGCGCCAACGCCAATTTCACACTGGCCGGCGGTACCCACTTCATGGTGGTGTACTTCGATTTCCAGGCCCATGGCTTCCATTGCGGCGCACATGGCAGCGCGGATGTCGTGCAGGCTATCGACCGGTGGTACGGGGAAGTAGCCGCCTTTTACGCCCGGACGGTGGCCCGTGTTGCCTTCAACGAAGTCGTCGCCAGATGACCAGGCGGCTTCGTTGGAAGAAATCTTGTAGAAGGCGCCAGCCATATCGGCACCCCATTTGATGTCGTCAAACACAAAGAACTCGGGCTCGGGACCGAAAAACGCGGTGTCGCCGTAGCCGGTTGAGGCCAGGTAGGCCTCGGCGCGCTGGGCGATTGATCGCG